>DATFGS010000466.1:0-17718 GCA_035249225.1 Candidatus Methylomirabilota bacterium
GGCGCACGATGTCGGCCACCGCGCGGCGGACGCGGGCCTCGAGCGCGGCCGGATCGGGCGCGACGCCGGTGTCGAGGCCGTCCAGCATCCCGGCCAGGTCGGGCGGGCGCGGCAGGCTGCCGGTATGGGTGGTGAGGATGCGGTCCGTGCTTCGCTTCATGGGGGCGAGCGGAATGTGACTCCACTCGCGAGCGATTGTCAAGAATGCTCCCCTACTCGATCACCTGATCCGCCCGCTGCAGGAGCGAAGGCGGGATCGTCAGGCCGAGGGCCTTGGCAGTCTTGAGGTTGATGACCAGATCGAACTTGGTCGGCTGTTCCACCGGCAGGTCGCCGGCCTTGGCACCCTTCAGGATCTTGTCCACCGACGTCGCGGCGCGCCGGAAATTGTCCCGGAGATCGACGCCATAGGCGATGAGGCCACCGGCCTCCGCATACTCCTTGTGCGGGTACATCGCCGGCAGGCGATGCTTGTTCGCGAACTCGGTGATCCGCATTCGGTGACCGAGCAGGACCGGGTCGAACAGCACGAAGAGGGCGCTCGGGCGTTCCTTGGTGATCGCGGAAAAGGCACCGTCGAGATCGGCGGTCCCTCGTACCGTCAGGGGTCGGACCCGGATCCGCAGCGACCGGGCGGCAGCCTCGGTCTCCTTCATCAAGAGGGCAGAGTATGAGTTGGCCGGATTCGAGAGCACGGCCACGCGAGAGGCGGTGGGCACCGCTTCCTTGAGGATCTGCAGCTGTCTTGCCACGATCTCGGGGGCGAGGAGCGAGAACCCGGTGACGTTCCCGCCCGGACGGGCGATGGCGGCCACGAGCCCCTGCCCCAACGGGTCAGCGGCGGTCACAAAGACTATCGGGATCGTCTTGGTCGCATTCCTGGCCGCGAGGGCCAGAGGTGAACTCGTCGCAACGATCACGTCGACCTTCAGACCTGCGAGCTCGGCCGCGAAGTCGGCGAAGCGCTCTACTCGCCCTTCCGCCCACCGGTACTCGATCCCGATGTTCTGCCCCTCCACGTAGCCGAGGTCGCGCAGGCCCCGCCGGAAGGCCTCGACAAGCTCCGGGTACGCCGCGGGCGCATTGGTCGCGAGGAAGCCGATCCGGGGAACCCTCGATGCCAGTTGCGCCTCGGCGGCGAGCGGCACGAGCAAGCCACCTGCCGCGGCGAGGAGAAAGCCCCGCCGATTCATCCCTCGATCACCTGATCCGCCCTCTGGAGGAGCGACGCCGGGATCGCCAGGCCGAGGGCCCTGGCGGTCTTCAGATTGATCACCAATTTCAGCTTCGTGGGCTCCTCCACCGGGAGGTCCGCCGGCTTCGCACCTTTCAGAATCTTGTCCACGTATCCGGCGACGAGACGGAAGATGTCGCGGTGGCTGGGCCCATAGGACATGAGTCCGCCGGCCTCGACGAAGCCCTCGTGCTCGTAGATGGCCGGGAGCCGTCCCCTCGCGGCCAGGCTCACGATCCTCTGGGTCTGTGAGGAGAAGAGGGCGGACGCCAGCACCAAGACACCGCCCATCCGCTGCTTCGCGGCGAGAGCGAACGCCCGGTCCATGTCGTCCGACTTCCGTACCGGCAACACCTCCGTCAGCTGGATGCCCAGCTGTCGTGAAACCGCCTCGATAGACTGCCAGTTCTCGCCCGGTCGGGTATCGTTCCGCGCCGATCCTCTCGCTGACTGGTCTTCGAGAAAGGCGAGGCGAGTCACGCCGGGAGCTGCCTCCTTGAGCAGCTGTATGCGCTTGGGGTTGAGGTCGCCCGTGATGATCGCTACGCCGGTGAGGTTCCCTCCTGGGCTCGACAGGCTCGTGACGAATCCTTGCGCGACGGGATTGCCTGAGATGAATACGATCGGGGTCGTCGTCGTCGCCCGCTGGGCCGCTTTCGTCGCCGGGCTCCCATCCGTGACCAGAACGTCCACCTTGACTTGGAGGAGATCGGCGGCGAGCTCAGCGTATCGCTCGGCGCCTCCCCGCGCGTACCGCTGCTCGATGGCGAAGTTGCTGCCCTCGACCCACCCGAGCTCTTTGAGCGCATCCTGACACCATTTGAAGGCATCCGGCCTGGAGTCGGGAGCCAACCATCCGACCCTGATTGCACGGGGCCGTTGCGCCTCGGCGGCGAGCGGCGAGGCGAGGAGGCTGCCCGCGATGACCGCCATGAAAGCGCGTCGCGGCATCTCGGGCGAGCAGATGGAGGCCATCGGGTCCTCCGAGTCTACCAGTGTCGGCGCACCCCGTGCGAGCGGGAGCCAAGAATGCTACAGTCTCAGCCGACCCGGCCCTGATCTCCCACCACGAGGAGGATCGCCATGGGACGCCCGTACAACGTCATCGACGCCGACGGCCACGTGCTCGAACCGGTGGACATCTGGGACAAGTACATCGACCCGAGCTTCCGCGACCGGGCGCCCCGGATCGTCATCGACACCGACGGCAAGGAGCGCCTCCTCGTCGAGGGGCAGGTCCTGGGCAGCCAGAAGGGCTTCGGGGTCATCGGGGCCATCGGGTCACGGCAGGGTGAGGTGGCCGCCGAGGCCACCATGAAGTATGTGGAAGGGCGCCCCGGCGGGTTCGACCCGCATGCCCGCATCCCGGACATGGATCTCGACGGGATCGACGCGGCCTTCCTCTACCCGAGCGTGGGCCTCTTCGCGGGCGCGGTGCAGGAGCCGGGGCTCGCGGCCGGAATGTGCCGCGCCTACAATCGCTGGCTCGCGGACTACTGTCAGCCCTATCCCGATCGGCTCTTCGGGGTGGCGATGCTGCCGATGCAGTCCATCGACCTGGCCATCCAGGAGATGCGCTACGCGCGCAAGGAGCTCGGCATGCGCGCCGGCTTCCTCCGCCCCAACCCCTACAACGGCAAGATGCTGCACCACCCGGACTACGCGCCGTTCTGGGAGGAAGTCCAGGAGCTGGACATGGCGATCGGCCTGCACGAGGGCGCGAGCGGCGGCATGCCGCAGGTCGGCGTGGACCGGTTCGAGACGCGCGGAGCCCGGCACATCATCTCGCACACCATGGAGATGATGCTGGCCGCGATGAGCGTGATCTGGAGCGGGGTCTGCGACCGCTACCCGCGCGTGCGGATCGGCTTCATGGAATCGGGCGGCGGGTGGATCGCGCCGTGGCTCGACCGGATGGACCGCCACTTCGACGACCAGGGCTTCAACGACTCGGGGCTGTCCATGCGGCCGAGCGAGCTCTTCCGGCGCAACTGCTGGATCTCGTTCGAGCCGGTCGAGGGCTGCCTCGGCGTGCTCGCCGACTACATCGGCCCGCACAAGATCCTGTGGGCGACCGACTACCCGCACCCCGACGGCTTCTTCCCCGGCGCGCCCGAGATGATCAGGCGGCGGCCGGAGCTGTCGGAGGCCACCAAGCGCGAGATCCTGGCCGGAGGCGCGATGCGATTCTACGGACTCTCCACGTGACCGAGCGGGCGCTCACCGGCCTCCGCATCCTGGACCTCACCCAGTTCGAGGCGGGGACCTCCTGCA
This sequence comes from Candidatus Methylomirabilota bacterium, assembly GCA_035249225.1. GTDB lineage: Bacteria > Methylomirabilota > Methylomirabilia > Rokubacteriales > CSP1-6 > CAMLFJ01. The sequence continues at coordinate 3,509 of DATFGS010000466.1, forward strand.
CCCAGCTCCTGGGCTGGCTGGGCGCCGACGTCATCAAGATCGAGCCGCCGGGGGGCGAGCAGTCGCGCCGCAACCGCCCGGAGGTGGCGGGCCTCGACGCGATGTTCTTCCTGCTCTTCAACTCCAACAAGCGCAGCGTCACCATCGACCTGAAGAAGCCGGAGGGCCACGCGCTGTTCCTGCGGCTGGCCCAGCGCGCGGACGTGGTGGTGGAGAACTTCGCGCCCGGCCTCATGGAGCGGCTCGGGCTCGACTGGGAGCGCCTGCGGGCGGCGAACCCGCGGATCATCCTCGCGCGGCTCAAGGGGTTCGGCCTCTCGGGGCCGTACCACGAGTTCAAGAGCTTCGACATGATCGCCCAGGCCATGGGCGGCGTGATGAGCGTCACCGGCTTCCCGGACCGCGAGCCGGTGCTCTGCGGCGCCAACATCGGCGACAGCGGCGCCGGCGTGCACATGGCGGCCGGCATCATGGCCGCGGCGATCGAGCGCCAGCGCACCGGGCGGGGCCAGGTCGTGGAAGTGTCCATGCAGGAGGCGGTGGCCAACCTCATTCGCCAGCGCTACGTCGTCCACTACCGCGACGGCAAGCCCACCCCGCGCCGGGGCAACGGCGCGCCGCCCGGCGCGGTGCCGGACGGGCTCTACCCCTGCGCGCCGGCCGGCCCCAACGACTACGTCTACATCTACGTGCAGCCGATGAACCAGGGCATGTGGCAGGACTTCGCGCGCGCGATCGGGCGCGAGGACCTGCTCACCGATCCGCGCTGCGTGGACGCGCCGACACGCTGGAAGCACCGCGAGGACCTCAACCGCATCGCGCGGGCCTGGACGGGGGCGCGCTCCAAGCAGGAGGTGCTGGAGACGCTCGGCAAGGCGGGGGTGCCGTGCGGGGCGATCCTGGACACGCAGGAGGTGCTCGACGACCCGCACCTGAACGCGCGGGGCGCGATCGAGACCATCGACCACGCGACGCGCGGCCGGTTCCGCGTGCCCGGCTGCCCGATCCGCCTGTCCGACTCCGAGGCGACGACGACGCCGCCCCCGCTGGCCGGCCAGCACACCGACGAGGTGCTGGCCGAGGTGCTCGGGCTCGCGCCGGAGGCGGTCGCCGCGCTGCGGGCGCGCGCCGTCGTCTGAGCCCCTCCGCGCCGGCCGGCCCCAGCGTCCGCTCCGTCGTCGTCCTCTCCCTGCCCGCCGCGGCGGCGGTCGCGGTGTTCGGGACCCTCTACGGCGCCGCGGCGAGCGTGTTCCTCGGGGCGCCGCTGACCGTGGCCTCCTCGCTCCTCGTCTACTCGGGGGCGCTCCAGTTCGCGATGGTCGCCCTGCTCGGCGCGGGCGCCACCACCCTGCCCCTCCTGCTGACCGCGGTGGTCCTCAACCTGCGCCACCTCGTGCTCGGCGCCGCCCTGCGCTCCCGCTTCGAGAGCGGGCCGCTCCGACGCGCGCTGCTGGCCTTCTTCCTGGTGGACGAGACCTTCGGCTTCGCCATCGCGGCCGGCAACGCCGCGACGCCCCGCGCGGTGGGCGCGGCGACCGAGCGCACGCTGCTCGTCTCCGGGCTGACGCTCTACGCGGCGTGGATCGTGGGGACGCTGGTCGGCATCCTGGGCGGCGTGCTCGCGGCCGCCGAGGGCCTGGCCGGCGCCCTCTTCCCCGTGCTGTTCATCGGCCTGGCCGCCCTCGCGACGCGGCGTCGCTCTCACGTGGTCCGCGCGCTCGCGGCCGCGTGCCTGACCGCCGCGGTGGCCGTCCTGCTGCCGGACCTGCGCATGATCGCGCCGGTCGTGGCGGGCGTGCTGGTGGCGCTGCCGGGAGGCGACTGGTGAGCGCGCTCGTCCTGCTGGCGATCGCGCTGATCACCTACGCGAGCCGCGCCGCCGCGGTGGTCTTGCTCCCCCGTCCCGGCGCGCGCTTCGAGACCATCCTGTCGCGCATCCCCGCCGCGATCTTCGCGAGCCTCGCGACCGCCACCCTCCTGGGCGGCGGCGGCGCGCTCGCCGGCGTCCCGACGCTGGCCGCCGCGGCGGGCGCGCTCCTGGCCAGCCCCGCGCGGTCGCTGCTGCTCTGCCTGATCGGCGGCGCGGCCGGCTACACGGCGGGGATCCTGCTGGGCTGACGCGCCCTCACCGGCCGGCCGGCCAGGCCCCCATCACCTGGCGGAGGATCGCCAGCTCGCCGATGTGGTAGGTGTTGTGCTCGGAGACGATCAGCAGCTCTCGGATGTAGGTGTGCTGCCGGGCGTACGGCAGCGGGGCGCCGAGCGCGACGCGCGCGTTGCCCGCGATCTTCTCGAGCGCGGCGCGGTCCTTCCGGAACTGGGCGATCGTCTTCTTCCACGCCCCGGCGTCCGCCGCGGCGTCCGCGGCGGGCCAGTAGTCGGCCGGCCAGCTCGGATGGCGATAGTCCTTGTCCCGGATGTAGTCGAGGATGTCGCGCTGGGCGATCCGGATGTGCTCGAGCAGATGCCACGGCGTGTACGACACGTTGGGCGGGCGCGTGTTGATGTGCTTCATCGGGAAGTCGGCGACCACGTCGTCGAAGGTCATGTACGACGGGCCGTGCACCAGGTTCCGCACCTCGGCGCGCACCGCGTCCTTTTTCATGCCGGGCTTCATCGCGCGCTCACGCGGACCAGCCCATGCCCGGCCCGATCAGGTGCGGGCCGGAGAATGCCCCTCACGGTTCCCTGTGCTTTCATCACGGTCCTCCCGGCTCCGACACTACCCGCGCGACGCCGCGGTTGACAAGGTCGCCTCGCGGTCTAGACTCGTCCCCCAGGAGGCACCGCCCATGACGACCGGGAACCCCTACGCCTTCCACGCCCACCCCCATCTGCGCCGGGGCCTGGCGTCCGAGGTGCCGCTGCCGACGCGCCTCGTCTCCAACGAGGAGTTCCCGCCCCTGCCGCAGACCGATGCCCAGCGCCGGGTCGAGGGCCGCATCCTCGCCGAGGCCGCGCGGCTGGCGCCCCGCCTCGGGCTCAGCCGGCGCGACTTCCTGCGCACGAGCGGCGGGATGGCGACGTCGCTGCTGGCCATGAACGCGGTGTTCGGGCGCTTCTTCGACGTGCTCCCGGTGGAAGCCGCCGAGCCCTCCGCGTTCACGGCGCGCAAGGGCGACGCGTTCTTCATCTTCGACGTGCAGCTCCACTACGTCGGCGCGGGCTACGATCCGCAGAACGAGGAGGCCGCGCGCCGGGGGGTGTCGAAGACGGCGCTGCTCGGGCTCCGGCAAGGATCGAAGCGGTTGAACCCGAAGCTGGCCGATGACCGGGGCACGCTCGCGGATCTGGCCTGGTCCAACATGGTCAAGGAGGTGTTCTTCGACAGCGAGACCGACATCGGGCTGATCTCCACGCCGCCCGGCCCGTACCCGCAGGAGGCGGTAGTGCCGCCCAAGGAGATGACCCACATCCGAGACGAGATCAACCGCGTCACCCAGTCGCGCCGGATGCTGGCCCACGGGCTCATCACGCCCCAGCTCGGCCAGGCGGATCTCGACTTCATGGATCAGCAGGCGGCCACGCTGAAGGTCGACGCGTGGAAAGGCTACACCGGCGCGGCGCCCAAGGGCTTCGACCGCGGCTGGTTCGTGGACGACGAGAAGATCGCATACCCGATGCTGGAGCGGGCGCGCAAGCTCGGCGTCAAGCGGATCTGCCTGCACAAGGGGCTCCCGCTGGGGCCGGTCGCCGACTACAACCACCCGCGGGACGTGATCAAGGCCGCGCGCGACTTCCCGGACCTCGACTTCGTGCTCTACCACGCGGGGCTCCTCACCGTCCCGCGCACCCAGTCCGCCGACGTGCCGTGGACCACCGAGTTCTGCCAGATGCGGAAGAAGGAGCCCGCGCTCACCAACATCTACATGGAGCTCGGCTCCACCTTCGGCCAGCTCGCGACCACGAATCCGACCGCGTGCGCGCATCTCCTGGGCCAGGTCATCGACGCCTTCGGCGCCGACCACGTGCTCTGGGGCACCGATTCCATCTGGTACGGCTCACCCCAGTGGCAGATCGAGGCCTTCCGTCGCTTCGAGATCCCGCCCGCCCTGATCGCGGCCCACGGCTACAAGCCGCTGACCCGCCAGGCCAAGGAGCAGATCTTCGGCCTCAACGCGGCGCGCCTCTTCAGCGTCGACGTCACCGCCAAGCGCAACGAGATCCCCAAGGACTACCTCACCCGCATGAAGATGTCCTACCTGGACGAGGGCCCCACCCCCAGCCACCGCTTCTACGGCTGGGTCACCGGCTGACCCCGATCTAGACGTATATGCGCGGGATGCGGGTGTTGAGGTTGGTGAGGACCTCGTAGGGGATGGTGCCGGCCCACTCGGCGAGGTGCTCGCAGGTGATGATCTCGTCGCCGTCGGCGCCCAGCAGCGTGACCACGTCGCCGTTGTAGGCGGTCTCCCACTCGATGTTGACCATGATCTGGTCCATGCAGACGCGGCCCACCACCGGGTACTTGCGGCCGCGGATCAGCACGTGGGCCACGTTGGAGAGCGCGCGGAAGTACCCGTCGCCGTAGCCCACCGGCACCGTGACCACCCGCACCGGGTGGTCGGACTGCCACGTCGAGCCGTAGCTCACCGGGTGCCCGGGCGTGACGACCTTGAAGTACACCACGCGCGACCGCAGCGACAGGGCCGGGCGCACCGGAATGGTCTGGCGCACCTCGATCGACGGATACACGCCGTAGAGCAGGATGCCCGGCCGCACCAGGTCCAGATGGCTCTCGCGCAGCTGGAGCACCGCGCCCGAGTTGGCCATGTGGCGCACCGGCGGCGGCACGCCCCGCTTGTCGTACCACTCGAGCACCTCGAGGAAGCGCGCGAGCTGCACCCGCGCCGAGGTGAGGTCGAGCGCGTCCGCGTTGGCGAAGTGCGAGTAGATGCCCTCCACCCGCACGCGCCGGCAATCGGCGGCCCGCTCGAGCAGCGGGCGCGCGTTGTAGTAGTGCACGCCGATTCGCTCCATGCCGGTGTCGATCTTGAGGTGCACGGTCGCGGTGACGCCCATGCCGCTCGCGACCTCGTCGATCTGCCGGAGCTTGTCGATGGACGACGCGGTCAGGGTGAGCCCGTGGCGCAGGAAGATCGGGATCTGGTCGCCGAAGATGCCGCCCATGACCAGGATGGGCACCGCGACGCCGGCCTCGCGCAGCGCGACCGCCTCTTCCAGGAAGGCGACGCCGAGCGATCGGACCCCCAGCGAGACCAGATGCCGGGCCACCGGCACGAGCCCGTGGCCGTAGGCGTTGGCCTTGACGATCGGCATCACCGCGGCCGGCGCGACCGCCGCCTGGATCGCGCGATAGTTCTCGGCGAGACGGTCGAGGCTGACCTCGACGACCGTCGGCCGCAGTGAGCCGGTGTCTTCCACTAGTCCAGGATACCGCTACTTGGGCACCATGCCCTTGAAGCGGGGCATGACCTCCTTCGCGAGCAGCTCCATCGAGTGCTGCCAGGCCTTGGGGTTCTCGCTGTAGTCGAAGCAGAACACGAGCAGCGTGCCGAACCCGCCGACCTCCTCGTAGAGGCGGTTGAGCTTGTCGGCCACGGTGGCCGGCGAGCCGATGAGCCAGTTGTGCCGGGCGCAGTACTCGGGGGTCACGTCCGAGTCGGGCACCGCGGGATCGTGCTTGAGGTACTCGGTGAAACCGAACGCGCCCAGCAGCGGCAGGAAGTACTCGGTCATCATGCGGCCCATCATGCCGCCCGCGGAGAGGCGCATCGCCTCCGCGTCGGTGTCCGCCACGAAGACCTCGCGGACCATGCGCCAGTCCGAGCGCTTGGCGGTGCGCTTGCCGCGCGCCGCCCCCTCCTCCACCGCGTCCCAGTGGCTGCCCACGTAGCCCGGGTTCAGGTTGAGGCTCATCGGCCAGAACCCGCGCTCGCCCGCCAGCTTGAGCGTGTCCGAGTTCTTGCTCAGCCCCGCGACGCCGATCGGCGGGTGCGGCTTCTGGAACGGGAAGATGTGGGGCTTGAGCGTGCCGAACATGGTCCCGGTCTTGGTCACGTGCCAGTACTTGCCCTTGTAGTCGAACTCGGGCTCGTCGCTCCAGAGGCGCAGGATGATGTCGAGCGACTCGCGCGTCATGTCGCGGTTCTGCCCCGACATGCCGTCCACGTTGAACATCGACCAGTCGCTCGGCAGCCCGCTCGCGGCCACCCCGAAGTTGAGCCGGCCCTGGGCCAGGTGATCGAGCATCGCCACCCGGTTGGCCAGCTCGGCCGGATGGTGGTACGGCATCAGGAAGCCGCCGGGCCCGATGCGCATCCGCTTGGTCTGCATGAGGGCCTGGGCCACCAGCAGGTCCGGCGAGGGATGAGGCTCCCAGGGCGCGGTGTGGTGCTCGCCGATCCAGGCCTCGCTGAAGCCCAGCTCGTCCGCCCAGCGGAGCACCTGGAGGTCCCACTGGTGCCCGTCGAAGAGCTTCCGCTCGGGCGGATGCGACGGCATCGTGAACAGTCCGTGGTCCATGACGTGCCTCCTTTGCCGACTACAGATCCTGCTCGAAGGGGTAGAGCGGCCGACGGCGGTTCCGGTAGGTGAAGAGCCGCAGGTCGGAGCTGGTCACGCCGTCGCCGTCGCAGAGGACGATGTGCCGGGCGATCGGCTCGAAGCCGGCCCGGAAATGCTGGCGTGACTTGATCAGCACGTACTTCTTGCGACGCGGGTCGATGCCGCAGTGGGTGAACACGCCGGTGTCGAAGGGCTCGCTGCGCCCCTCCGAGACCACGATCTGCATGGCCCCGGTGTCGAGCACCGCGGTCTTGCCCATCCGCACGCGCGTGCCGGTGGCCATCGGCCCGGTGACGGTGAATTCGCCGTCGGTGATGCGCGTGACCTTGCCGGTCACGTGGAGCGGCTTGCCGGGGAGGTTGATCTGGGGCATGTCGATGCGCCCGCCCAGCGGCAGCGTGACGCCGGCCGCGGTGCCCGCCTCCACCAGGCGCCGCACCCCCGCCGGATCGCAGATGGGCCCCGCGACCACGTCGGTCAGCCCCTGGCGCATGACCTCCTCGATCACGCTCATCACGTCCTGGGTGCCGCCGGAGGCGGTGTTGTCGCCGTGGTCCACCAGGACGATCGGTCCATCGCCGAGCGTGCGGGCGTGGGCGACCTGGCCGGCCAGGGGGGCGCCGTTGTAGAGATAGTCCGCGCGCCGCTCCCAGGCCATCGCGAGCAGCCGGTCCCGGAGGGCGCGGCCCGCGTCCGCGCGACGATCGCACACGATCACGGTGGACAGCGAGATGTGCGGGATGTCCGAGTGCGGGAAGCCGCCGAAGACCGACGCGTTGAGCACCGCGCCCGAGGCCTCCGCGGCCATCGCCGTGTCCATCACGTCCTTCATGGGCTGGCGCGACGGGGTGTGGACCAGGGTGCTCGTCATCATGGGGAGCGACCCCCACACCATCACCGGCTCGATCTCCCCGCGCAGCGCCCGCATCATGGTGCGCCCGGCCCGCTGGCCGGTGTCGCCCATGTCCACGTGGGGATAGGTGCAGTAGCCCGCGATGACGTTCGCGTTGTCGACCATCGCCGCGGTCATGTGCGAGTGGAAGTCGAGCCCCACCGCGATCGGCACCGTGGGCGCCACCGCGCGGATCCGGCGCAGCAGCTCGCCCTCGCCGTCGTCCACGTGCTGGGCGACCATCGCCCCGTGCAGCGCCAGGAACACCGCGTCGCAGCCCCCGCGCACCGCGCCCACGATGGATTCGACCATGTCCTCGTAGGCCGCCCGCTCCACGTACCCGGACGGGTGCGCGCCCCCCGCCACCGGCAGGACGATCTCCGCCCCCGCCTGCTCGGCCACGTGGAGGAACCCGCCGAGCTGGGTATTGGTGTCCTTGAACTCCGCGATCGCGGCCTCGCCCTGGAGCGGCCGGAACGACGCGAGCGGGGTGGGGACCGGAGAGAAGGTGTTGGTCTCGTGCATCATCATCGCGAGGACGAGCTTGAGGCGGGCCATGCCGGGAGCATACTATCGCCCGGGAGATGACGCACCTGTACTTCACCGGCTTCGACTGTCTCGGGTGCCGCGCCGCGTACGCGCCGGACCAGGATCTCCTCCTGTGCCCGCGCTGCCACCAGCTGCTCGAGGCCCGCTACGATCTGGCCCGCTTCGGCCGCGAGGTGGACCGCGACGCGCTGGCCGGGCGCCCCGCCGGCGTCTGGCGCTGGCGCGAGCTGCTGCCCGTGCTCGACGAGGCGCGCATCGTGACGCTGGGCGAGGGCGGCACGCCCTTCCTGCGCTCGGAGCGGATCGCCCGGGCGTGCGGGGTGCGCGAGCTGTGGCTCAAGTCCGACGCGGCCAATCCCACCGGCTCGCTCAAGGACCGGTCGATCACGGTGTCGGCGACCAAGGCCGTGGAGTTCGGCTACGACGTGCTCGCCTGCGACTCCACCGGCAACAAGGCCTCCTCCACCGCGGCCTACGCCGCGCGCGCCGGGCTCCGCAGCGTGGTGTTCTGCCCGAAGGACACCCCGGTCCCGAAGATGGCGCAGGCCGTCTTCTTCGGGGCCCGGCTCATCCGCGTGGACGGCCACTACTCGCAGATCAACGCCATGTACCGCAAGCTGATCGCGAGCGGGCGCCTGAAGTGGTACGACTGCGGCACCGACAACCCGTTCCGCTACGAGGGCAAGAAGACCTACGCCTACGAGATCGCCCAGGACCTGGGCTGGCGGGTCCCCGACCGCGTGCTCCACCCCTGTGCCGGCGGCATGTCACTCGTGAAGACGTGGAAAGGCTTCCGCGAGCTGCGCGCGCTCGGCTGGACCGACGGGCGGCCCCGGATGACCGCGGTGCAGGCGGCCCGCTGCGCGCCCATCGTGGAATCGTGGAAGAAGGGCCTGGCGCGCGTGGCGCCGGTGGAGCGGCAGCCCACCATCGCCGGTGCGGTGGCCGCGGCGGACCCGGGCCTGCTCGGCGATCAGACGCTCCTGGCCGTCCGCGCCTCGGACGGCGACGCGCTCGCGGTGGAGGAGGCGGAGATCATCGAGGCGGTGCGCCTGCTCGCCCAGGACGGCCTCATGATCGAGCCGAGCGGCGCGATCACGGTGGCGGCGGTCCGCCGGGGCGTGCGGGACGGCCTCATCGACCGCGGCGAGTCGGTGGTCTGCGTGCTCACCGGCTCCGGCTTCAAGGACTTCGACCGTATTTTGGACCTGGTGGAGATTCCCCGCGACGCCGTCTCCGGTTACGAGGCCATGCTGGCCGCGGCGGAGAGGATCTGACGATGCCGGACGCGATGCGGATCGAGAAGAGGCTCGCCCGGCTCGGGCTCGAGCTGCCGCGACCGCCGGTGCCGGTCGGCAACTACCTGCCCGCCGCGCGCGCCGGCCGCCTGGTCTTCACCTCCGGCCAGACCGCGCGGATCGACGGGGTGCGCCGCTACGTCGGCGTGGTCGGCCAGGAGGTCAGCCACGCGGACGCCTACCTCTCGGCGCGCGACGCGATGCTCAACTGCCTGGCCTGCGTGAAGCAGGCGGTCGGCTCGCTCGACCGGGTGACCCGCGTGGTCAAGGTGATCGGCTTCGTCAACGCGGGGCGCGACTTCGAGGCCCAGCCCGCGGCCATCGACGGCGCGTCCGACCTGCTCCAGCAGCTCTTCGGCGAGGCCGGGCGCCACGCCCGCAGCGCGGTCGGCCTCTCCTCCCTGCCGTCCAACGTCTCGATCGAGGTCGAGCTGATCGTGGAGGTGCGATAGATGCGCGCAGCCGTGATGCGGAACAAGCGACTCGTGGTCGCCGACCTGCCCCGGCCCGATCCGGGGCCGGGCGAGGTGCTGGTCAAGACCCTGGCCTGCGGCATCTGCGGCTCCGATCTCCACGCCCTCCGGCACGCCGAGCAGTTCGTGGCCGCCTCGCGCCGCGCGGGCAGCGTCTTCACGATGGACCTCGCGCGCGACGTGGTGATGGGCCACGAGTTCTGCGCGGAGATCGTCGAGCACGGGCCCGGGACGACCGGGGCGCTCCGGCCCGGCACGCGCGTCTGCTCCCGGCCGAGCCTCGTCCGCGCCGAGGGGCCGCGCACCGTCGGCTACTCCAACGACACCCCCGGCGGCTACGCCGAGTACATGCGGCTCACCGAGGCGCTGCTGCTCCCGGTGCCGAACGGGCTCAGCACCGAGCACGCCGCGCTCACCGAGCCGATGGCGGTGGGCCTCCACGCGGTGGCCAAGGCGCGCCTCGAGCCCGACGACGCCCCGCTCGTGATCGGCTGCGGCCCGGTGGGGCTGGCCGTGATCGCGGCGCTGCGCCTGCACGGCGCCCGGCCGATCGTGGCCGCGGACTTCTCGGCCCGGCGCCGGGAGCTGGCGACCGCGCTGGGCGCCGACCTCGTGGTGGATCCCGCGCAGGGCACGCCGTGGCAGAGCTGGCGCGAGGCCGCGGTCTGGCGCGACGCGAGCCGCGCGCCGGTCCTGCCGCCGTGGATCAAGGGGCCGGCGGTGCGGCCGGCCGTCGTCTTCGAGTGCGTCGGCGTGCCCGGCGTGCTCGACCAGCTCATGGCCGCCTCCCCGCGCGGCACGCGCATCATCGTGGTCGGCGTGTGCATGGAGGCCGACACGATCTACCCGATGCTCGGCATCAGCAAGGAGCTGAACCTCCAGTTCGTGCTGGGCTACACCCCGGACGAGTTCGCGGCCACCCTCGGCCACATCGCCGAGGGCCGGATCCCGGTCGCCCCGCTCATCACCGGCAAGGTGGGCGTCGAGGGCGTGGCCGGCGCGTTCGAGGCCCTCGCCTCCCCCGAGCGCCACGCCAAGATCCTCGTCGAGCCCTGGCGGGCTTGACCACCTTCGCGGCACTCCGCGAGCGCAACTACCGCTTCTACTGGGTCGGCCTCATCTTCTACGTGCTCGGCCACCGCGCCGAGTACGTGACCTTCGCGTGGCTGGTCTGGGAAGCCACCCACGACGCGCTCCATCTGGGCTATCTCGGGCTCGCCCAGGGGATCCCGCTGGTCGTCTTCCAGCTCTGGGGCGGCGTGCTCGCCGATCGCGTGAACCGGCTGCGCCTGCTCCTCGCCACCCAGGTGCTCACGACCGTGACCCTGCTCGCCGCCTTCGCGCTCTCCGCCCTCGGGGTGGTCCGCGTCGAGCATCTGCTGGTGCTGGCCGCGCTCAGCAATACCTTCCGCGCCTTCGACGAGCCGACCCGGATGTCCATGGTGCCGCAGATGGTCGGGCGCGAGCGGCTCGCCAACGCGGTCGCGCTCGGCTCGATCCCCTGGCAGGCCGGCCGCATGATCGGCCCCTCGATCACCGGCATCCTGATCGCGGCCTTCGGCGGCACGGTCGGCCTCGCCATCGCGGCGATCGCCTCGGGCATGGCGCTCGCGATGTACTCGCGCCTGCACGTGGACGCGCGGTCGGCCGCGGCGCCGGTCGGCCACATGGGCACCCAGCTCCTCGAGGGGCTCAGCTTCGTCCGCCACAACTTCGTGTTCGCGGCGCTGATCTGCCTGGCCCTCTTCAACGCGGTCTTCGGCCTCTCCTACGTGACGCTGCTGCCGATCTACGCGGACGTGTACTTCCAGGCCGGCTCCACCGGCTTCGGCCTGCTCAACGCCGCCCACGGCACCGGCGCGCTCGTCGGCACCCTGATCGTGGCCACGCTCGCGACACGCCTGCGTCATCGCGGCCTCGTCATCCTGACCGGCGCGGCGGGGATGGGCCTGGGTCTCGCGATCTTCTCGCGGTCGCCCGGGCTCGGCCTGGCCCTGCCGATGCTGACCCTGGTCGGCTTCAGCAACACGTTCTACCTCACCCAGGTGAGCACGCATCTGCAGCAGGCGGTGCCCGATCACCTGCGCGGCCGCGTGATGAGCCTCTACGCGCTCTGCTGGAACCTGCTGCCGCTCGGCGGCCTGCTGGGCGGCGTGCTCGCGGCGGCGGTGGACGCCCGCTTCGCGGTGCTGGTGGGCGGCGCGATGGTGGCGGCCAACGCGCTCGTCCTGTTCGCGTCCCGGCGTCTGCGACTGCTATAATCGCGGGCGCGCTCATGCCCTCGTCCCTCACCCGCTCGAACCAAGGAGACCCATCATGGCCGACGTGCTCACGGTGATCGCGAAGATCCGCGCGGTGAAGGGCAAGGGCGACGCGCTCGCCGCGCTACTCAAGGAGCAGGTCGCGGTGGTGACCAAGGCGGAGCCGGGCCTGCTGATCTACCGGCCGCATCGCTCCAGCAAGGACCCCGATCTCTTCATCTTCTACGAGCAGTACAAGGACGACGCCGCCTTCGAGCTGCATCGCAAGGCGCCGTACCTGGCCGCCTACCGCGAGCGCCGCGAGAAGGAAGGGCTGACCCAGGGGCCCGCCGAGGTCGAGATCTACCGCTCGCTCACCGACTAGCCTCTCAGGGTCGGTGGGGGCGCTCGGCGGCGAGCTCCTTGCGGAGCACGTCGGCGAGGCGCGTGTACTGCTCGGCGCGGTTGTAGAGCTGGGCCGAGACGCGGACCAGGCGCCGCGGGGGCGCGGGCCAGCGGAAGATCGGCACCTCGATGCGGTGGCCGTCGAAGAGCCGCGCCTTGAGCGGGTCGGGCGCGCGCCACCCGGTGTCGGTCGTCACGCCGTCCGGCAGGATCACGCTCGCGAGCGAGCCGATCATCTCGTCCGGGCAGGCCGGCTCGGTGCCGACCGCGGCGCAGAGCAGCCGCCGCGCCTCGAGCGCGAGCGCCCGGTTGCGCCCCATCAGGGCGGGCCACCCGCCCGGCACCAGCCCGCCCAGATACTCGATCGCCCTCGGCACGGTCAGCCACGCGGTCGGGTCCTGGGTCCCGGTCCAGTCGAACTCGAGGCGGAAGCGCGTCCGTCCGGGCCGCTCGCCGACCGCGCCGTGGCTGATCGTGAGCGGGTGGATGCTCGGCTGGCAATCGCGGCGCACCCACAGGAAGGCCGACCCCTTCGGCGTGCAGAGCCACTTGTGGCAGTTGGCACTGTAGTAGGCGGCGCCGAGGCCCTTCAGGTCGAGCGGGATCATCCCGGGCGCGTGGGCGCCGTCCACCAGGGACTCCACGCCGCGCCCGCGCAGCTCCCGGACGAGGCGCTCCATGGGCAGGATCAGCCCGGTGGGGCTCGTGATGTGGTCGAGCAGGGCCAGGCGCGTGCGCGCGGTCACCTTCGCCAGCACCGCGGTCACGATCCCCTCGGGGGACGCCACCGGAAACGGGATCGTGGCCACCACCACCCGCGCCCCGGTCCGCCGCGCGACGTAGTCGAGCGTGTTCTTGCAGGCCGCGTAGGCGTGATCGGTGGTGAGCAGCTCGTCGCCCGAGGAGAAATCGAGCGAGCGCAGCACCGCGTTGACCCCGCTGGTGGCGTTGCCGATGAACGCGAGGTCGTCGGGATCGGCGCCCACGAAGGCGCCGAGCGCGGCGCGCGCGACGTCGAGGCGCCCTTCGAGCTCGCGCCCGAGGAAGCGCACCGGCCCCGCCTCGAGCTCGGCGCGGAGCGCGCTCTGGAGGGCGAGGATCTCGCTCGGGCAGGCGCCGTAGGAGCCGTGGTTCAGGAACGCCACGGTGGGATCGAGCGGCCAGAGGGCCACCCACTGACTCTCGTTCATCGGCATGCTCAGAACCCCGGCGGCGGGCGGAACCCGCCGATCACGTCGGCCAGCCGGCCCGCCAGGTCGATCGGTGTCGCGTCCTCGAGATACGGGCCCACGATCTGGATGCCCACGGGCAGCCCGCCGCGCGTGAAGCCGACCGGCGCCGTCGTCGCGGGCAGGCCGGCCAGCAACGCGAAGGACGTCCAGAAGCAGAGATCGAGATAGGGCCGGTCCCCCCGCGGCGTGGCGAGGACCCGCATGACCGGCGTGCCGGCCTGGTCGTGCGGGAACGCGGCCACCAGCGCGGTCGGCATCAGGAACGCGTCGTACGCACGGAAGTAGGCCTGCCAGACGCCACGCGCGACCCGGCGGCGGGTCTCCACGGTCTGCATGTGCGCGTCGGACGCGGTGACCGCGCGCGCGTAGCGCGCGAGATAGGAGCCGTCCTGGCTGGCCGCGAGCTGCCGGAAGCCCGCGAGCTGGTCCTCGCGCACCGGCCCGGTGAAGCGCGCGGCCAGGAGCGCGTAGTAGGCGTCGAACTGCTCCTCCGGGTTCATGCCCGACGGCCAGCCCTCGGCGAGCTGGGCGCCCGCGCGGCGCAGCGCCCCGATCGTCGCGGCGAGCGCGTCGCCCACCTCCGGCGCGACCGG
>DATFGS010000467.1:0-8456 GCA_035249225.1 Candidatus Methylomirabilota bacterium
CGTGAGCCCGAGCTTCCGCACCGCCGCGATGATGCCCTCGGCGAGCCGGTCGACTCTCAGGATTCCGCCGAAGACGTTGATGAAGACCGCCTTCACGCTGGGATCGGAGGAGAGGATGCGGAAGGCGTTCTCGATCTGCTCGGGCGAGGCGCCGCCGCCCACGTCCAGGAAGTTGGCGGGCTCCCCGCCCGCCAGCTTGACGATGTCCATGGTGGCCATCGCGAGGCCGGCCCCGTTCACCATGCACGCGACATTGCCGTCGAGCTTGATGTAGTTGAGGTTGTACTTCGACGCCTCCACGTCGAGCGGCGTCTCCTCGTTGACGTCGCGGAGCGCTACCACGTCCTTGTGGCGATAGAGCGCGTTGTCGTCGAAGTTGAGCTTGGCGTCGAGCGCCAGCACGCGCCCGTCCTTGGTGACCACGAGGGGGTTGATCTCGGCGAGCGAGCAGTCCTTCTCGAGGTAGGCCCGGAAGAGATTCATGATCAGGGCCACGCCCGCCTTGAACTGGTCGCCGGTGAGCCCGAGGCCGAAGGCGAGGTTGCGGGCCTGGAAGGCCTGCAGCCCCAGCGCGGGATCCGTCCACTCCCGGATGATCCGCTCCGGGTGCGTGGCCGCGACCTCCTCGATGTCCATGCCGCCGGCCTGCGAGGCCATCACCACGTGGGTGCTCCGGCCGCGGTCGAGCGTGATGGACAGATAGAGCTCGGTGGCGATCGGCGAGGCCTCCTCCACCAGCACCTTCAGCACCTTGATGCCCTCGGGCGGGGTCTGCGGGGTCTTGAGCATCATGCCGAGGATCTGTCCGGCCGCCGCCTCGGCGCCCGCCGGGTCGTCGGCCAGCTTCACCCCGCCCGCCTTGCCGCGCCCGCCCGCGTGCACCTGGGCCTTCACCACCACCTTGCCGCCCAGCCTCCGGGCGATCGCGCCGGCCTGGGCCGGGGTGTCGGCCACGTCCCCGGTCGGCACCGGCACGCCGAACTCCTTCAGGATCGTCTTGCCCTGATACTCGTGGATCTTCATGCGATCAGGGCGTCGCCTTCTTGTGGCCCCGGAGCTTGCGCACCACCCACACGATGGGATCGAAGTTGTCGGCCATCCGCTCCTTGAGCGGGATGATCCCGTTGTCGGTGATGTGGATGTGCTCCGGGCAGACCTCGGTGCAACACTTGGTGATGTTGCAGAGCCCGACCCCCGCCTGCTCGCGCACGAAGTCGGTGCGGTCCCGCGTGTCGAGCGGGTGCATCTCGAGCCCGGCGATCTTGATGAAGAAGCGCGGGCCGGAGAAGCGCTTCTTGAGGTCGTGGTCGCGGATGACGTGGCAGACGTCCTGGCACAGGAAGCACTCGATGCACTTGTGGAATTCCTGGGCGCGCTCGACGTCCTCCTGCTTCATCCGGTACTTGCCGTCCGGGTCCGGCGGCGGCAGCCGCAGCGACGGCACCTGCTTGGCCTTCTCGTAGTTGTAGGAGACGTCGGTCACCAGGTCGCGGATGATCGGGAAGGTCCGGATCGGCGAGACCGAGACCACTTCGTTCTCCTCGAAGATGTCCATGCGGGTCATGCACATCAGCCGCGGCTTGCCGTTGATCTCCGCGCTGCAGGAGCCGCACTTGCCCGCCTTGCAGTTCCACCGGCACGCGAGGTCGGGCGCGTGGGTGGCCTGGATGCGGTGGACCACGTCCAGCACCACCATCCCCTCGCCGCCCTCGACGGTGTACTCCTTGAAGTCGCCGCCGCCCGCGTCGCCGCGGAACACCCGCATCGTGAAGGTCTTGGCCATCACTTCCTCTCCTGGAAGAGCGCCTTCAGCTCGGCCGGCATCTGGGGCAGCGGCTCGCGGCGGAGGTCGACCCGGTCACCCTGCTGGCGGGAGACCAGGTTAACGGTCCCCCAGGTGTCGTCGGTGTAGGGATGGTCCTCGCGGGTGTGGCCGCCGCGGCTCTCCTTCCGCTCGAGCGCGGCGAGCGCGCAGCACTCCGAGACCGTGAGCAGCGAGGCCAGGTCGAGCGCCAGGTGCCAGCCCGGGTTGTAGATCCGGCCGCCCTCGACCCGGACCCTGGCCGCGCGCTGCTTGAGCACCTCGAGCTTCTTGAGCGCTTCCTTGAGCTCGGCCTCGACCCGGATGATGCCGACCAGCGCGTGCATGGTGTCCTGCAGGTCGGCCTGGATCGTGTACGGGTTCTCGCCGCCCGAGCGCGTGAAGGGCTCGAGCATCGCGCGCGCGATCGACTCCACCTGCCCTCCGTCCACCGTGAGGCGGCCGCCAAGGTTCTTGCAGTAGAGCGCGGCGTGCAGCCCCGCCCGGCGGCCGAAGACGAGCAGGTCGCCGAGGGAGTTGCCGCCGAGGCGGTTGCTGCCGTGGAGCCCGCCCGCCACCTCGCCCGCCGCGAAGAGGCCGGGGACGGTGGCCGCGGTGGAGTCGGCGTCCACCCGCACCCCGCCCATCACGTAGTGCATGGTCGGGCCGACCTCCATCGCCTCCTTGGTGATGTCGACGCCGGCCAGCTCCTTGAACTGGTGGTACATGGAGGGCAGGCGCTTCCTGATGTAGTCGGCGTCGCGGCGCGTGCAGATGTCGAGGAACACGCCGCCGTGCTCGGTGCCGCGCCCGGCCTTGACCTCGGAGTTGATCGCGCGAGCCACCTCGTCGCGCGGCAGGAGGTCGGGCGTGCGCCGGTTGTTCTTCTTGTCCTGGTACCAGCGGTCGGCTTCCTCCTGGTTGTCCGCGGTCTCGCCCTTGAAGAACTCGGGGATGTAGTTGAACATGAACCGCTCGCCCGCCGTGTTCTTCAGCGTCCCTCCGTCGCCGCGCACGCTCTCCGTCACCAGGATGCCGCGCACCGAGGGCGGCCACACCATGCCGGTGGGATGGAACTGGACGAACTCCATGTCGATGAGGTCCGCGCCCGCCCAGTAGGCGAGCGAGTGGCCGTCGCCGCTGTACTCCCAGGAGTTCGACGTGTACTTCCACGCCTTGCCGATGCCGCCGGTGGCCAGCACCACCGCCTTGGCCTTGAACAGGACGAACTTGCCGGTGTTGCGCCAGTAGCCGAAGGCCCCCGCCACCCGCTCGCCGTCCTTGACCAGGCGCTCGATCTTGCACTCCATGTAGACGTCGATCGGCTGGTGGATGGCGTGGTACTGCAGCGTGCGGATCATCTCGAGGCCGGTGCGATCGCCCACGTGGGCGAGCCGCGCGTAGCGGTGGCCGCCGAAGTCGCGCTGGGAGATGAGGCCGTCCTTGGTGCGGTCGAAGAGGGCGCCGTAGCGCTCGAGCTCGAGCACCCGCTCCGGGCTCTCCTGGGCGTGGAGCTGGGCCATGCGCCAGTTGTTGAGCATCTTGCCGCCGCGCATCGTGTCGCGGAAGTGCACCTGCCAGTTGTCCTCCGGCCACACGTTGCCCATCGCCGCCGCGATGCCGCCCTCGGCCATGACGGTGTGGGCCTTGCCGAGGAGCGACTTGCAGACGAGGCCGACCGAGACCCCCTGGGCCGCCGCCTCGATGGCCGCGCGCAGGCCGGCGCCCCCCGCGCCGATGACGAGGACGTCGTGCTCGTGCGTCTCGTATTCCACGGTCGCCATCAGATGATCCTCCAGTCGCGGATGATCCCCATGGAGACGAGACGGATGTAGAGATCCGTCAGCCCCACGCTGAACAGCGACAGCCAGGCGAACACCGGATGCTTCTCGTTGAGCCGGGTGATCCCGCGCCAGAGACCGTAGCGCACCGGCGCCTTGGAGAACACGTCCACCACCCCGCCGCACACGTGCCGGCAGGAATGGCAGGAGAACGTGTAGCCGGCCAGGAACAGCACGTTGATCCACATCACGATGGTGCCGACCCCGATCCCGAAGCCGTCCTTGAAGCGGAAGGCCAGGAGCGCGTCCCAGGTCAGCATCACGATGAAGAACACCGCCACGTACCAGGTGTAGCGGTGGAAGTTCTGCAGGATGAGCGGGAAGCGGGTCTCGCCGCTGTAGCCCGCCTTGGCGTCCCGCACCGCGCAGGCCGCCGGGGCGAGCCAGAAGGAGCGGTAGTAGGCCTTGCGGTAGTAGTAGCAGCTCAGCCGGAAGAGGCCCGGGCCACCCAGGATGAGGAACGCGGGCGACACCACCCCGATGATCGGGAACGTGAAGTCGGGCAGGGCCCACCCGCCGAAGCTCGCGTGCAGGCACGCCTTGGTGAGGCAGGGCGAGTAGAAGGGCGAGAGATACGGGTCCACGAAGTAGTGCGCGTTCTGGAACGCGGCCCACGTCGAGTAGACGATGAAGGACAGCAGGACCACCACCACCGTGACCGGCAGGGCCCACCACGAATCCGTCCGCAGGTGGGCCGCCGCGATCGGCGGCCGCGCCTCCCCGAGGATCCGCCCGCCCTGCCTCTGCGCCGTTGCGCCGTTCATGCGTTCTCCCTCGCGTAGGCCTTCATGCCGTCCTG
Organism: Candidatus Methylomirabilota bacterium; assembly: GCA_035249225.1. Classification (GTDB taxonomy): domain Bacteria; phylum Methylomirabilota; class Methylomirabilia; order Rokubacteriales; family CSP1-6; genus CAMLFJ01. The sequence continues at coordinate 4,442 of DATFGS010000467.1, forward strand.
GTAGAGATCGCCGCCGTGGCAGTCGTTCACCACGATGGCCGGGAACCCGGCCACCTCGAGGCGCCGGATGGCCTCGGTGCCGAGGTCCTCGTAGGCCACGATCTCGAGCTTCTTCACGAAGCCCGAGAGCACCGCGCCCGCGCCGCCGATGGCCCCGAAGTAGACGCCCTTGTGCTGGCGGAGCGCGTCCTTCACGGGCTGGGAGCGCGCGCCCTTGCCGAGCGTGCCCTTGAGCCCCAGCGCCAGCAGCTTCGGGGTGAACCGGTCCATGCGCCCGCCGGTGGTGGGGCCGATGGAGCCCACCACGTCGCCGGGCCGCGCCGGCGAGGGGCCGGTGTAGTAGATGATCTGGCCGCGCACGTCGATGGGCAGCGGCTGGCCCGCGTCGATCAGCGGGAGCAGGCGGCCGTGGGCCGCGTCGCGCGCGGTGTACATCACCCCGGTGATGCGCACCCGGTCCCCCGCCTTCAGGGACTCGACGTCGGCATCGCTCAGCGGGGGCTGGACCTCCTTGATCCCGTCGGCGCCGGTGGTGACGCTCACAACGAAGCCTCTTTGTGGCGATGCGCGTGGCATTCGATGGTGACCGCCACCGGCAGGCTCGTGATGTGGCAGGGGTACGTGAGGATGTGGATGGCGAACGCGGTGGTGTCGCCGCCGTAGCCCTGGGGGCCGATGCCGAGCCGGTTCGCGCGCTCGAGCACCTCGCGCTCCACCGCGGCCACCGCCGGGTCCGGATTCGGCGCGCCCAGCTCGCGGAAGAGCGCCTTCTTGCTGAGCCGCGCGGCCTGCTCGAACGTGCCGCCCACCCCCACGCCCGCGATGAGCGGCGGGCACGCGTCGGGGCCCGCGGTGCGGATGCACTCGAGGATCCACTCCTTGACCCCGTCCGCCCCCTCCGCGGGGGTGAGCATCTTGTACTTCGAGCGGTTCTCGCAGCCGCCGCCCTTGGCCATGATCTGGATGCGGAGCTCGCTGCCCGGCACCACGTCCAGGTGGATCACCGCCGGCGTGTTGTCGCCGGTGTTCACCCGGTCGAAGGGCGAGCGGACGATGGAGGCGCGGAGATAGCCCTCCTTGTAGCCCTGGCGCACCCCCTCGTCGATGGCCTCGTAGAGGCCGCCCCCGGTGACGTGCACGTCCTGGCCCAGCTCGAGGAAGCAGACCACGAAGCCGGTGTCCTGGCAGTAGGGGATCTTCCTGGTCCGGGCCAGCTCCGCGTTCTGCTGGAGGATCTGGAGCACCTGCCGGCCGGCCGGGGAGCGCTCGGTCTGGAGCGCGCCCGCGAAGGCCCGCAGCATGTCGGGCTCGAGCGAATAGTTCGCCTCCATGCAGAGCTTCTTGACCGCGTCGACGATGGAGGAGACGTGGATCTCGCGCATCCAACCCCTCGCCCGGCCCTCTCCCCGGACGGGAGAGGGTCACCGGGCCCTAGAGTTTGAGTTTGTCGACCAGCTCGCGCACCGCGGCGGCCGACTTGTCGAAGGCGGCCTGCTCGTCGGCGTGAAGCTTGATCTCGATGATCTGCTCGACGCCCCGGCGTCCGAGCTTGACCGGCACGCCCACGTAGAGCCCCTTGGTCCCGTACTGGCCGCTGAGGTAGGCCGCGCAGGGCAGGATCTTCTTCTTGTCCTTGAGGATCGCCTCCACCATCTCCACCGCGGAGGCGGCCGGCGCGTAGTAGGCGCTGCCCGACTTGAGGAAGGCCACGATCTCGGCCCCGCCGTTGGCGGTGCGCGTGACCAGGGCCTGGATGCGGTCGGCGGGCAGCAGGTCGGTGATCGGGATGCCCGCCACCGTGGAGTAGCGCGGCAGCGGCACCATGGTGTCGCCGTGGCCGCCCAGCACGAACGCGGTCACGTTCTCCACCGACACCTGGAGCTCCTGGGCGATGAAGGTACGGAAGCGCGCGGAGTCGAGCACCCCCGCCATGCCGATGACCCGCTCGGTGGGGAAGCCCGACTTCTTCCAGGCCAGCTGCACCATCGCGTCGAGCGGGTTGGTGACCAGGATCAGGATCGCGTTCCGGGAGCGGCTCACCACCTGCTCGACCACCGAGCCCACGATCTCCGCGTTCTTGAACAGGAGGTCGTCGCGGGTCATGCCGGGCTTGCGGGCCAGCCCCGCGGTGATCACCACGATGTCCGAATCCGCCGTCTCGTCGTAGCCGTTGGTGCCGATCAGGCGAGCGTCGTAGCCGTGGATGGGGCCGGCCTGGGCGAGGTCGAGCGCCTTGCCCTGCGGGATCCCTTCGACCACGTCCACCAGGACCACGTCGCCCAGCTCCCGCTCGACGGTGTACTGGGCGACGGAGGCACCGACGTTGCCGGCGCCGATGACCGAGATCTTGGGGCGCGCCATGTTACAGGGACTCCATGCTCTTGATGATCGCGGTGCCGAACTCCGAGCACTTCACTTCCCTGGCCCCGTCCATCAGGCGGGCGAAGTCGTAGGTGACCGTCTTCTGGGCGAGCGTCTTCTCGATGCCCGCGATGATCCGGTCGGCCGCCTCGGTCCAGCCCATGTAGCGCAGCATCATCTCGCCGGAGAGGATGACCGAGCCCGGGTTGACCTTGTCCTGCCCCGCGTACTTGGGCGCGGTGCCGTGGGTGGCCTCGAACAGCGCGTGGCCGGTGTCGTAGTTGATGTTGGCGCCGGGTGCGATGCCGATGCCGCCCACCTGCGCGGCGAGCGCGTCGGAGATCAGGTCGCCGGTCAGGTTGCAGCACGGGATCACGTCGAACTCGTCGGGCCGGGTCAGGATCTGCTGCAGGAACGCGTCGGTGATCGCGTCCTTCACCAGCATCTTGCCCGCGGGGGGCCTGCCGCCGCAGTCGTCCCAGGAGATCAGGCGGTCGGAGAACTCGCGCTTGGCGAGCGCGTAGCCCCACTTCATGAACATGCCTTCCGTGTACTTCTGGATGTTCCCCTTGTGCACGAGGGTGACGTTGCGGCGGCCGTTCTCGACCGCGTAGCGCATGGCGGCCCGGATCAACCGCTCGGAGCCCTCCTTCGAGACCGGCTTGACGCCGATGGAGGAGGTGTTGGGGAAGCGGATCTTGTTGACCCCCATCTCGTTCTGGAGGAAGGCGACCACCTTCTTCGCCTCCGGCGTGCCCTGCTCCCACTCGATGCCCGCGTAGATGTCCTCGGTGTTCTCGCGGAAGATCACCATGTCGATCTTCTCGGGGTGCTTGACCGGCGACGGCACGCCCTTGTACCAGCGCACCGGGCGCAGGCACACGTAGAGATCGAGCTCCTGGCGGAGCGTCACGTTCAGCGAGCGGAAGCCCTCGCCCACCGGCGTGGTGAGCGGGCCCTTGATCGCCACCAGGTACTGGCGGATGACGTCGAGGGTCTCGGGGGGCAGCAGGTTCGGCGGGCAGTCCTTGCCGTACACCGTGGCCGCCTTCTCGCCCGCGTACACCTCGGCCCACGCGATCTTGCGGCGCCCCTTGTAGGACTGGGCCACCGCGGCGTCCAGCACCCGGACCGACGCGGCCCAGATGTCGGGGCCGGTCCCGTCGCCCTCGATGAACGCGACGATCGGGTGGTCGGGGACCTGCAGCTTGCCGTGGCTGATCGTGATCTTCTCGCCCGCCGGAATCTTGACTCTCGCTGCCGCCATTTCCGCGTCTCCCTAGCTCAGTTATGTGAGGGCGTTCAAGGCTGAGCCCGCCTTGAACCACCCGATCTGCTCGTCGGTCATGGTCTGCAGACACTGGATGGCGACCGTCTTGCCGTCCGGCTTGTGGATCACGACCTCCACCGGCTTGCCGGGGGCGAGCGCGGCCAGCCCGCGCACGCTCACGCGGTCGCCCTGCTCGAGGAGATCGTAGTCCGACGTCTTGGCGAAGGTCAGGGGCAGGATCCCCTGCTTCTTGAGGTTCGTCTCGTGGATGCGCGCGAAGCTCTTGACGATGACCACCTTGCAGCCGAGGTAGCGGGGGGACATCGCGGCGTGCTCGCGGCTCGACCCCTCGCCGTAGTTCTCGTCGCCGATCACGATCCAGCT
>DATFGS010000468.1:0-3086 GCA_035249225.1 Candidatus Methylomirabilota bacterium
GAACCTGGGCGGCAAGAGCGTGGTCGTCACCGGCGGCGGCTCGAACATCGGGCGCGCCATCAGCCTGGCCTTCGCGCGGGAAGGCGCGCATCTCACCGTCGCCGAGATCGACGAGGGCCAGGGGCGGAAGGTCGTCGCCGACGCGAAGAGCCTCGGTGCGGCGTCGGCCACCCTGGTTCCGACCGACGTGACCCGCTGGGAGTCGGTGCAGGCGATGGTCCGCGAGGTCGAGGGCCGCGCGGGCCGGGTGGACGTGCTGGTGAACAACGTCGGCTGGACCTACGATCGTCTCTTCGTCGAGAAGGAGCGGAGCGAGTGGGAGCGGGAGATCCAGCTCAACCTCTGGGGCATGATCAACTGCACCCGCGCGGTGCTCGACGGGATGATCGCGCGGAAGGGCGGCGCCATCGTCAGCATGGGATCGGACGCCGGACGCATGGGGGAGTTCCGGGAGGGCGTGTACGGCGCGTGCAAGGCCGGCGTCATCGCGCTCTCCAAGAGCCTGGCCCGTGAGGTCGGCCGCCACGGCATCCGGCTCAACGTGGTCTGTCCCGGCATGACGATTCCCTCGTCGGAGGAGGACTTCGGGGACCGCAGCATGTGGGCGGCCGACGCGAATCGGGCGTTCAGCACGCCGGACATGCAGGCGCGGATCGCCAAGGCCTACCCGCTGCGGCGCATCGGCAAGCCGGAGGACGTGGCGCCCGCGGTGCTGTTCCTCGCATCCGACGCGGCGGGCTTCATCACCGGGCAGACCCTCTCGGTGAGCGGCGGCTACACCATGATGTGACCCAGGAGACTGCCATGGACTTCGAGACGATCACGTATGCGGCGGGCGGTGGCATCGCGCGCATCACGCTGAACCGGCCGGACCGGCTGAACGCGATCAGCCCCGAGCTGCTCCGCGATCTCGATCGCGCCTGTGCGGCGGTGGAGGGCGACCCCGGCGCGCGCGTGGTGACCCTGACCGCGGCGGGCCGCGCCTTCTGCGCGGGCGCGGACCTGCGGGCGGTGCGCGAGCTCTCGCCCGATCCCGAGCGGTGGGGCGCCTTCATGGGCCTCTGGCATCGCGTCTTCGACCGGATCGAGGCCTTACCGGTGCCGGTCATCGCCGGGGTGAACGGGCTCGCGCTGGCGGGCGGGCTCGAGCTGGTGCTGGTGGCCGACCTGGTGGTCGCCGACGAGGCGGCGCGCCTCGGGGACCAGCACGCGAACTTCGGGCTGGTGGCGGGCGGTGGCGGGAGCCAGCGGCTGCCGCGGCTCATCGGCGCGCGCCGGGCCAAGGAGCTCATGCTGCTCGGGGGCTGGCTCTCCGCGTCCGAAGCGCTCGCGTGGGGCCTCGTCAATCGCGTGGCCCCGGCGGGCGGGCTGGCGGCCGCGGTCGAGGAGATGGCGGCCGCGCTCGCGGCGGGCAGCGGGTCGGCCAATCGCACCGTGAAGGCGCTGGTGGCGCGCGCGTTCGACACCGAGCTGGCGGAGGGCCTCGCGCTCGAGCGCCGGCTGGTGGCGGATCACATGCGCTCGACGGACGCAGCCGAGGGCCTGCGCGCGTTCGCCGAGAAGCGCAAGCCCAGGTTCTAGGAGGCGGCATGGATCTCGCGTTCTCGCCCGAGCAGGACGAGCTGGTGCGCACGTTGCGGCAGTTCGCCCGGCGGGAGCTCGCCCCGCGCTCGGCTCACTGGGACCGGACCGGCGAGTTTCCCTGGGACGCGTGGCGGCGCATGGGCGAGCTGGGGCTGCTGGGCCTGCGCGTCCCCGCGGCCTACGGGGGCCAGGAGGCGGACTTCCTCACCTTTGGCATCGCGATGGAGGAGATCGGCCGCGGCGACTTCAGCTGCACCTACGGTCTCCAGCTCGCGGGCCTGGCCGGCGAGATCCTGGGGCGTAGCGGGAGCGAGGCGATCAAGACGCGGTGGCTGCCCCCGACCGCGAGCGGCGAGGCGGTGGTGGCGCTCGCCCTCACCGAGCCCGGGGCCGGATCCGACGCGGCCAACCTGGCGTGCCGGGCCGAGCGCGACGGCGACGGCTACGCCATCACCGGGGAGAAGTCGGGCATCAGCCTGGGCATGGCGGCCCACGCCGCGATCGTCTTCGCGCGCACCGATCCCGCGGGCCGCGCGCGCGGCGTGACCGCCTTCCTGGTGCCGCTCGACCTGCCGGGCGTTTCGCGCAGCCCGCTGCGCGACATGGGCACCCGCGCCATCGGCCGGGCCGTCCTCGCCTTCGACCACGTGCGCCTCCCCGCGTCGCACCGGCTGGGCGAGGAGGGCACCGGCTTCTACCAGGTAATGCAGGGCTTCGACTACAACCGCATCGGCATCGCGCTCGCCTGCCTCGGCGTCGCCCAGCAGTCGGTCGAGGAGACCATGGCGTACGTGAAAGAGCGGAAGGCGTTCGGCCGGGCCATCGCGCGGTTCCAGGGCGTGTCCTTCCCGATCGCGGAGGCGGCCACCCACCTCGAGGCCTGCCGCTGGCTGTGCTACCGCGCGCTGTGGCTCGCCGACCAGGGGCGGCCCCACACCAAGGAGTCGGCGATGACCAAGTGGTGGGGCCCGCGGCTCGCGGTGGACACGATCCACCAGTGCCTCCTCCTCCACGGCCACTACGGCTACACCGACGAGCTGCCGTTCGAGCAGCGCATGCGCGACGTGATCGGGCTCGAGATCGGCGACGGGGCCGCCGAGGTGATGAAGATGGTGGTGGCCCGCGAGCTGATGGGACGCGAGAGCCTGCCCTACTAGCCGCGCTGCCGACCGGCGGCCGGATGTGAGAGAATGCGGCGGCCTCGTACGAGGCCGCGAGAATTCGACAAGGAGCGCTCAATGCCTGAGGACGTCAAGGCCCACATCACCGGCGTGGTGTTCCAGATTCCCACCCAGCCGGGCGACGCGGTGGCCGCGGGAGACGCGGTCATCGTGCTCGAATCCATGAAGATGGAGATTCCGGTGGAAGCCCCGCGCGCCGGCAAGGTGCGCGAGATCAAGGTCGCCGAGGGACAGACGGTGCAGGAGGGAGACACCGTCGCGGTCCTCGACTGATGCCCATCGCGAAGGAGACGCCATGTCCATCGCGCTGATCCGGGAGCA
>DATFGS010000469.1:0-1524 GCA_035249225.1 Candidatus Methylomirabilota bacterium
CCTTGGGCTGGGCCTGGGCGACGCCCGCGGAGGCCAGCATCTGGGCGGCCAGCGGCGCGGTGAGGCCCAGGCCGATCATCGTCTGCACGAAGGTCCGGCGGCTCAGGCGGCCCGCCTTCACGTCGGAGATCAACTGGCGTAACGCGTGCTCGTCCATGGAGGATCCTCGTCAGGGGTTGGAGGGTTTGGGGGTGAGCATGCGCACCGCGACGTCGATGGCCTCGAGCATGCTCTCGGGATTGGCGATGCCCTTCCAGGCGCGGTCGAAGGCGGTGCCGTGGTCCACCGACACCCGCAGGAACGGCAGGCCCACCGTGACGTTGACGCCGGAGAGCCCGGTCCAGGTGCCGCTCTTCTCGTCGTAGTTGAAGCCGAGCGTCTTCACCGGCACGTGGCCCTGGTCGTGGTACATCGCGATCACGATGTCGAACTCGCCGCCGCGCGCGCGGGAGAAGAGCGTGTCGGCGGGCAGGGGACCGTACACGTCGAGGCCCTCGCGGCGCGCGTCCTCCACCGCCGGGATGATCTGCGTCTTCTCCTCGTCGCCGAAGAGCCCGTCCTCGCCCGCGTGCGGGTTGAGCCCGCAGACCGCGATGCGCGCCCGCGGCCGGCCGAGGCCGGTCATGGTCTGCTGGGCCAGGCGGATGACGCGGCCCACCCGCTCACGCGTGACCAGGTCCGGGACGCGGCGGAGCGACACGTGGGTGGTCACGTGGATGACCTTGAGCTCCTTGCCCATGAGGAGCATCGCGAAGTCTTTCGTGTTGGTGAGCCTCGCCAGTATCTCGGTGTGCCCGGAGTGCTGGACGCCCGCGGCGGCGAGCGCCTCCTTGTTGACCGGCGCGGTGACGATGCCGTCGATCGCGCCGGCCTGGCAGAGGCGCACCCCGGTCTCGATGTAGGCGTAGGCCGCGCGACCGGCCTCCGCGCTCACCGTGGACCTGGGAAGGGTCGCGGCGTCCACGTTGGCCAGGTCGAAGCACTCGAGCCGGCCGGGCTCGAACGTGCACTCCGCCACCGACCGCACCGCGTGCAGGGTGAGGGGGGAGCGCAGGAGCGCGAGGGTGGCCGCCATCACCGAGCGGTCGCCGATGACCACCGGGCGGCACGCCGCGGTGACCTCGGGCTGCGCGAGCGCCTTGGCGGTGATCTCGGGGCCCACGCCGGCGGGGTCGCCCATGGTGATGCCGAGCACGGGAACGCGAGCGGCGGTCACGGGGATCCTCCCAGGAGCGCGGTGAGGAGATCGGCCTCGCCGAACCCGCCCGCCTTGGTGAGGAGCGCCAGGGAGCGGACCTCGTCGAGGACGAGGCGGCCGAGAGCCAGGCCGTCGGCGGGGGCGCCGGCCAGGTCGAAGCGCCGCGGGTGCAATGCGTGGATCAGCGCGTACGCGGTGTCGCCGCCGGTGACCGCGACGAGATCGGGCGTGGCCCGCTCGAGGATGCGCGCGGCCGCGGCGGCCAGGTGGCGGGCGACCGCCTCGCGGTCCGCCGGCGTGGTCGTGCTGGCCACGACCGCGACGCG
>DATFGS010000470.1:0-2213 GCA_035249225.1 Candidatus Methylomirabilota bacterium
TTCTGCGATGCGCTCCTGTCCGATGCGCGAGAGAAGTTCCCCAACCGGATCCGCTCGGCGGAGGCGATGCTGCGGGCGAGAAACCTCATCCGGCGCGTCTGCGGCGAAGGGTCCGAGCACTATCGGGCGGTGCTGGAGCTCGCGAGGCTCGACCAGCCCGCCGCGTACGTGCCGCGCCTTCAGGGCGTGCTCCTGGCGGCCGCGGATGACTTTCGAGAGAGCCGCCTCTTCGAGTTCCGTCACGTCATCGAGGCCACCGTGCTCGGCAGCATCATCGACCAGGCGGAGGCCCTGCTCGAGGCCGGACATCACGTCGCCGCGGCGTCGCTGACGGGCGCGGTGCTCGAGCGGGCGCTGACGAAACTGTGCGAGGTGCACGGGATCGTGCAGCCGCCGAGGGCCGCGATCACCAGCCTCAATTCCGATCTGGCCAGGGTGGGAGCCTACAGCACGCGCGTGCAGGAGCGCATCGCCGCCATGGCCGTCATCCGGACCCATGCGGATCAGGGCCGGGCCGCGGCACTGCAGCCCGACGAGGTGGCCGAGATGGCCCGATGGGTCCGGGCCTTCGCCGCCGACTCGCTGGGATAGGAGCGGGGGACGAGCTCCCCCGCCGGCTCAGCGGGGCGGCGCAGCGGCGCGCACCTCGGCCCGGAGACGGACCAGCCCGTGGGACAGGATCGCGCCGACCAGCAGCACCGACGCGCTCATGCCCATGACGAATCCCTCGATCTCATTGGCCGAGGTCCGGCCTCCCGCCACGAACACGAACGCGGCCACCGCGTGCACGGCGCTGAGGGCGCCCAGGAACCAGGTCGCGATCGGTCTCGGCGCGCGCTGCGGAACATCCGAGACGTGGATGCCCATGTGTCCTCCCGGGGTCGTCGAGATGCGCTGCCTGCCCGCCTGGTGCACCAAGCGTGCCGGAGCCTCGGTCGAGCAAAACCGGGACGTTGGATGGGTCGGGGGATGGGTCGGGCCGGTGCGGGTGGGGCGTGCCGATCCCGGATCGGGGTGCCGGCGCCCCATTTGATCTGCGCGACCTTCTCGGCGATGATCCCGATGATTCCATGAGCGCTCCCCGCGTCCTGATCGTCGACGACGAGCCCGACATGCTCGAGAATTGCTCGCGCATCCTCGCTCGCCAGGGTTACGCGTGCACGACCGCCGGGGACGGGACGGCCGCGCTGGCGATCCTCGAGCGCGAGCGGCCCGACCTGATGCTGACCGATTTCAAGATGCCGGGCATGGACGGCCTGACGCTGCTCCGGCGCGCCCACGAGCTCGATCCCGCGCTGCCCGTCATCATGATCACCGGGTTCGCCACCATCGAGTCGGCGGTGGCCGCGGTCAAGGAGGGGGCGTTCGACTACCTCCCGAAGGATTTCTCGGTGGATCAGCTCCGGGTGGCGGTCGAGCGGGCCCTGCGGCACCGGGGGCTGCAGGTCGAGAATCGCAACCTGCGCCAGCAGCTCCAGCAGACGCTCGGGCTCGAGAACATCGTGGGCCGCAGCCCCGCCATGGCGCAGGTCTTCGAGCTGGTGAAGAAGGCGGCGCGATCGGAAGCGAACATCCTGGTCCTGGGCGAGTCCGGCACCGGCAAGGAGCTGATCGCGCGCGCCATCCACGCCAACAGCCCCCGGGCCGGTCAGCCGTTCGTGCCGGTGGACTGCGCCTCGCTCCCCGAGCACCTCCTCGAGTCGGAGCTGTTCGGGCACGAGAAGGGCGCGTTCACCGGCGCGGTGCGGAGCAAGGCCGGGCTGATGGAGACCGCCCACCGGGGCACGCTCTTCCTCGACGAGATCGCCGAGCTGCCCGCCACCCTGCAGGTGAAGCTGCTCCGCGTGCTGCAGGAGCGGCAGATCCGCCGGGTGGGCGGCACCGCGCTGGTGGACGTGGACGTGCGGATCGTCTCGGCCACCAACCGCGATCTGCGGGACTCCATCGCCCGGGGCCAGTTCCGGGAGGAGCTCTACTATCGCGTCAACGTCATCGCCATCCACCTGCCTCCCTTGCGGGAGCGGGCCGGCGACGTGCGCCTGCTCGCCCACACGTTCCTCAAGCGCTACGGTCAGGGACGCGTCACCGCGATGGACGACGCGGCCCTGACCGCGCTGGACCGGTACGCCTGGCCGGGCAATGTCCGCGAGCTCCAGAACGTGATGGAGCGCGCCTGCGCGCTCGCCGACGGACACACGGTGACGGTGCGGGAC
>DATFGS010000471.1:0-3115 GCA_035249225.1 Candidatus Methylomirabilota bacterium
CGAGGCGGCCCTGATGCTGGCCGCCGAGGGCGCGCGGGTGGTGGTGGCGGGCCGGCGCAAGGCGCCGATCGAGGCGGTGGCGGCGGAGATCGGCCGGCGGGGCGGCCAGGCGGTGGCGCGCGTCTGCGACGTGGCCAGGCCCGCGGAGGGCCGCGCGCTCGCGGAGTGGACGGTCGCCCAGTACGGCCGCGTGGATGTGCTCGTCAACAACGCGGGGCACTCCAGCAAGCGGCGCAACGTCCGCTGGGTCGAGCAGGACGACTGGGACGGCGTGATCGCGGTGAACCTCACCGGCGTGTACGCCCTCACCCAGGCGGTCCTGCCCAGCATGATCGAGCGGGGCGGCGGCACCATCATCACGGTCAGCTCGCTGGCGGCGCTCAAGCCCGGGCTGATCGGCGGGGCGCCCTACGGCGCGGCCAAGGCCGGGGTGCGCAACCTGATGGGCCACGTTCACACCGTGCTGCGGGAGAAGGGCATCCGCGCCACCACGATCATGCCCGCCGAGGTGGACACCCCGATCCTCGACAATCGCCCGCTGGTTCCAGACGCGAATGCCCGCTCCAGCATGATGCAGGCCGAGGACGTGGCCCGGGCGATCATGCTCTGCGTGACGCTGCCCGCGCGCACCGTGATCGAGGAGATGGTGATGAGCCCGACGATCCTGCGCGACCAGAGCGCCGATATCCGGACCGCGCGCGACCTCGGCGCGACCCCGGGCGCGCGCTAGCGGCTCAGGCGCCGCCCGCGCCGGTCTCCGCTCCCGCGCCCAGCGACGCCTGCTGGACGTGGTTGCGGAAGCCGATCGGATCGCGCACCCGCCGGAAGACCTCGCGGGCACCGCCGGTGCCGGTGACCGTGAGGTCGCCGTAGTTGAGCACGCGGCCCACCAGCCCCTGCTGCACGCCGATCGACTCCACCTTGGCGAGGAGCAGCTCGGTGGTGTAGCGCGAGATCAGCCCGACCTTGAAGATCAGCCGCGAGGTGGTGACCGCGAACTCGGAGGTCATCACCTCGACGTAGTGGACGAGGCCCCAGCCGAGCCCGAGCAGCGCGACCCCCGCGCCGATCATCCAGAGCCACCGCGGATCCCGCACCGGGCGGAGCAGCACCGTGAGGGCCACCCCGGCCAGCACGAGCAGGGCCGGTTTGATGAACACGCCCCAGTGCAGCCGCGTCTTGTACAGCACGCGCTCGCCCGGCAGGAGGTGCCGCTCGACGTAGCCCACCGCGGCCGCCTAGCTCACGCGGGACGGCGGCCGTAGAGGTCGCGGTAGTCCCGGTGCCACAGCTCCACGTACTCCGTCGCGTTGCGCAGGATGTCGTCCAGCTCCTCCGGGCTCATCCGGCGCACCGGCTTGGCCGGCACCCCCATGACGAGCCAGCCCGCGGGCACCACTTTGCCGGGCGGCACCAGGGCGCCCGCGCCCACCTGCGCTCCCTCCTCCACCACCGCCCCGTCCAGCACCACCGCGCCGATGCCGATGCGCGAGTTGTTCATGACCACGCAGGCGTGGACCACCGCGCGATGCCCGATCGTCACGTTATCGCCGACGATGCACGGAAACTGCGGCGTGACGTGGAGCACCGAGTTGTCCTGCACGTTGGAGTTGCGGCCGAGCTTGACGTAGTTGTCCTGATCCCCGCGGAGCACCGTGCCCGGCCACACGCTGGCCCCGGCCTCGATGGTCACGTCTCCGATCACCTGGGCCGCCGGGTCCACGTACGCCTCCGGGTGCACCCGCGGCGCGCGGCCGGGGACCGCGCGGATCACGTGCCGCTCCAGCGGGGCTTGCGCTTGTCCAGGAACGCGCGCACCCCCTCGCGGAAGTCGGCGCTCATGTAGGTCGTCGCGATCAGGTCCTCGTCGTCCGGCAGCGCCCGGCTCGCGACCAGGCGGCGGATGGACTCCTTGGTGACCCAGAGCGTGATCGGGGCGTGCTCGGCGATCTGGTGGGCCAGCGCGGTCACCCGCGCCGCGATGGTCTCCGCGGGCACGATCTCGTGCACGTAGCCCGCCGCGTGCCCCTCCTCGGCGGTCAGCAGCCGCGCGGTGAAGATCAGCTCCTTCAGCCGCGAGGGCCCGAACACGTCCACGAAGCTCGCGTAGGCGGCCATCGAGAGGCAGTTGCCCAGGGTGCGCGCGATCGGTGCCCCGAAGCGCGCGTCCGGCGTGGCGATGCGCAGGTCGCACGCGGTCGCGATCCGGAAGCCGCCCCCGACCGCGAAGCCCTCGATCTGGGCGATGACCGGCTTGCGCACCGACTCGAGCCGCGCCATGCGCTTGTCGCCGTCGCGCTCGTAGGCGATGCCGTCCTCGGCCCGGTCGAAGACCTTGAACTGGCTGATGTCCGTCCCCGCCACGAAGGCCTTGCCGCCCCCGCCCCGGAGGACCAGCACCCGCACCGAGTCGTCCGCGTCCACCTCCTCGCACACCTGGTAGAGGCGATCGTACATGCCCCAGGTCATGGCGTTGCGCGCCTCGGGCCGGTTGAAGGTCAGGGTCATCACCGGCCCCTCGCGGGTCACCAGCGTCTCGTCCGGCGTCGGCACGGCGCGCGCCTCCCTCTCCGCTCGTGATGAATCGCCGCATCGTAACACGCCGGCTCGGCTTTGTCGGAGCGCCCGGGTCGCGTAGCATCGAGCGCATGGCCCGTCCCGCCGGCCTCATCCTCGACTACGGCAACGTGCTGACCCACGCGCAGGATCAGGCGTGGATGGACGGCGCGGCGCGCCGGCTCGGCGCCGATTCCGTCGCCTTCCGGGCGGCCTACTGGCAGCACCGTCACGCCTACGATGCCGATCTTCCCGCCGCGGCATACTGGGGGCGCGTGGCGGCCGCCGCCCGCCCGGCCGCCCGCGCGCTGGACGCCTCGGATCTCGCGTGGCTGATCGAGACCGACGTCGCCTCGTGGTGCGTCTACCACGACGCGGTCTGGACGCTCGCCGCGGAGTTCCGCCGGACCGGGGGCCGCACCGCCTTCCTCTCGAACAGCGGCCCGGAGGTGATGGCGCGGGTGCGGGCACGCTGGCCGCTCGAGGCGCGCTTCGACGCGGTGGTCATCTCCTGCGAGGTCGGCCTCTCCAAGCCGGATCCGCGCATCTACGAGCTGTG
>DATFGS010000472.1:0-1100 GCA_035249225.1 Candidatus Methylomirabilota bacterium
GGCGATCCGCGCGTTGCCGTGGCGTCGCGTGATCCGGTTCTTCTTGAAGAGAGTGGCCACCCCGGTGGTGAGCCCCTGCACCACCTGGTCCTTCCGCCGCATCATCGTGGGGAGATCGAGCGAGACCTCACCCACGGAGACGCCGTGGGTCGCCAGACGGGTGCGCACCTGCCAGAGGAGCTCGCTGGAGTCGAGCAAGGCCTTGGACGGGATGCACCCGATGCGCAGGCAGGTGCCGCCGAGCGCCATCTCGCGGTCCACGCAGACTACTCGCATGCCGAGCTGAGCGGCTCGAATGGCGGCCACGTAGCCGCCTGGGCCCGCGCCGATGATCGCCAGATCGTAGCGCTCCGCCTCGGCCACTGCGCTCACACCTCGAGGAGCATGCGCACCGGGTCCTCGAGGCGTTCCTTGACCCGGACCAGGAAGGTCACGGCCTGCGCGCCGTCCACCAGACGGTGATCATAGGACAGCGCAAGGTACATCATGGGGCGGATCACGACCTGCCCATCCACCGCCACCGGCCGATCCTCGATCTTGTGCATCCCGAGGATCCCGGACTGCGGCGGATTGAGGATCGGGGTTGAGAGCAGTGAGCCGAAGACGCCGCCGTTGGTGATGGTGAAGGTGCCGCCGGAGAGCTCGTCCGGCGTGATCTTGCCCTCGCGGGCCCGTCGGGCCAGCTCCTCGATCCGGCGCTCCAGGTCGGGCAGGCCGAGCGAGTCCGCGCCCCGGATCACCGGTACCACGAGCCCGCGCTCGGTGCTCACCGCGATGCCGAGATGGACGTGACGATGATAGACGATGTCGGATCCGTCGATCTGGGCGTTGACAACAGGCACGTCGCGGAGCGCTCCGACGCAGGCGCGGCCGAAGAGGGACATCAGCCCCAGATCCACGCCGTGCCGGCTTCGGAACGCCTCGCGATGGCGCCGGCGGGCGGCCAGCAGGGCCGAGAGATCCACCTCGTTAAAGGTGGTCAGGATCGCCGCGGTCCGCTGCGCCTCCACGAGCCGCTCGGCGATCCGCAGCCGCAGACGGCTCATCGGCACGCGCTCGGGTGTCTCGGGCGCACGTGGTGGAGCCGGCGGCGGGACCGG
>DATFGS010000473.1:0-2015 GCA_035249225.1 Candidatus Methylomirabilota bacterium
TTGGCGCCGATGATGTTGACCTCGCGGCGCCAGATGTAGCGGATGTCCGTCCTGGGGTCGAAGCCGGCGGTGGCGCCGCAGGTCAGCAGGCGGCCGTGCCGGGCCAGCGTGCGGAGGCTCGGGACCCAGGTGTCGCCGCCGGTGTAGTTCACGACCACGTCCACACCCTTCTTCCCCGAGAGATCCCACGCCTTCTTCGAGAAGTCTTCCTTGGTGTAGTCGATGACGTGGTCCGCGCCCAGCTCCTTCAGGCGCTCGAGCTTGCTCTCCGACGACGCGCAGGCGATCACGCGGGCCTTCAGGTTCTTGGCGATCTGCACGCAGCCGGTGCCCACGCCGCCACTGGCGCCCAGGATCAGCACCAGCTCGCCCGCCCGCACGTGACCGCGCGTGATCATCATGCGGTAGGCGGTCCCGTAGGCGATCGGCAGCGAGGCGGCCTGCTCGAAGGTGACCGCGTCCGGCATGTGGATCAGGTTCTCGGCGTCGATCGCGATGCGCTCGCAGAGGCCGCCGTTGGCGTGCTCGCCCAGGGCGCCGCCCGGCTTGATGTGCGGGTCGATCAGCACGCGGCGGCCGACCCACTCGCGCCCGACGCCCGCCCCCACCGAGTGGACAACGCCCGCGATGTCACCGCCGGGAATGCGCGGCATCGTCACCGGCAGGCCGGGCATGCCCTGGAGCACGAAGATGTCGAGGTAGTTGAGGCCGCAGGCCTTGACGCTGACCACCGCCTGGCCGGGGCCGGCCGTCGGCTCGGGCCAGTCCGTGCGCAGCTTGAGCTGGTCGAGCCCGCCGTGGGCCTGGATCGCGATCGCGCGCATGGCCCTTGATGATGTACTACTCTCGGCCGAAAAACCACACCCGGGGACGTCAGCTCTCGCGGCCGGGCGCCTCCACGCCGGCGGCCGGCCGCGCCGCGAACCACGCCGCGACGGCCGAGCCGGCGACCGCGACGCAGGCTGCCAGGAACGCGAGCCGGTAGCTGCTGGTGACGTCGAAGAGCCAGCCCGCGAGGAAGGGGCCGATCGCGCCGCCCAGGCCGCCCCCGGCCTGGACCACCCCGAGGATCGCGCCCAGATGCGGCCCGGCGAAGACGTCGGCGGGAATCGTGGAGAGCTGGGCGATCCGCATGCCGAAGCCGAATCCGGACAGCGCGTAGATCAGGAGAAGGACGCGGTCCTCGGGACCTCGGATCGCGGCGAAGCACAGGATCCCGAGGACGGCGACGGCGGTGCCGGCCACGAAGACCCGCCCGCGCCCGGCCCGATCGGAGAGCCAGCCGCCGGCGACGTTGCCGGCCATCATGCACGCGGCGGCGAAGGCGAAGACCCAGACCGCGGTGTCCCGCGGTACGGCGCGGTCGATCGCGTGCGCGACCTGGTGGGTCGCCATGATCTGGAAGCCGATGACCCCGAGCGCGGTCATGGTGAAGGCCGACCAGAGCCTGACGCTCCGGAGCGCGCGCCGGAGTGTCCACACTTCGCTCGAGGTGACGGCGCCCCGGGCCGACGTGAACGCGGCGCCGCCAGCCAGGCGACGCGGGGGCGGTGGCTCGCGATAGAGGAGCGCGAGCAGGACGGTCGCGGCCGCCACGAGGCCTCCGAAGTCGACCAGCGCGGTGCGCCAGCCCAGGCTCGCGATGAGCCACGCGTTCAGCGGGTAGAAGACCACCGCGCTCCCCGGTCCGGTGCTCAGCACGCCCATCGCGGTGCCGCGCGACCGCACGAACCACCGCGTCACGATCGTCGTCGAGGGGATGAGCATGCCGGCGATGCCCGCGGCACCGAGCAGGCCGAAGCACAGGTAGTACGGCGGCAGCGACGTCACCTGCCCCGTGAGCGCGAGGGCCGCCCCGAGGATCACACCCCCGCCCGTCACGACCGTCCGCGTGCCCCAGCGGTCGGAGAGCCAGCCGGCGATCGGCGCGAAGAGGACGAAGCCCAGCCAGCTCAGCGAGTACCCGAGCGCGGTCGGGCCGCGGCCCCACGCGAACTCCTCGAGCATCGCGACGT
>DATFGS010000474.1:0-19832 GCA_035249225.1 Candidatus Methylomirabilota bacterium
CCAGGAGCCGCCCGCGCCGCCGCGGGCCTCCGGCACCTGCGGCAGGGTGAGGCCGTTCTCCTCCAGCGCCTGCCACAGCGCGGCGGGCCACTCGCCCTTCTCGGCCCCCTCCAGCACCGCGGTGGTGGCGTGATCGGTGAAAAGGCGCGTGCACGTCTCGGCGAGGATCGTCTGCAGCTCGTTCATGACGGGCTCCTATCTCAGTCCCAGGCCGCGCGCGATGATGCCCCGGAGGACTTCCCGCGTGCCGCCTCGGAGAGAGAACGACGGCGCGTGCTGGACCAGGTAGCCGAGCGTCTTCTCGAACTCGGTCCCGCTGCCGATTCGCGGCTCCGCCCCGGTGAGCGTGTGCACCGCCTCCGGAATCTCCTGCTCGAAGGTGGTGCCGATGTCCTTCATGACCGCGGCCTCCAGATTCGGGTTCTGCCCGGCCTGCAGCATGGTGGCGATCGAGAGCGACATCTGGCGCAGGGTCACCAGGTGCGCGGTGAAGTGGCCGATCAGCGCGGCGGCCCGCTCGGGCGGCTCCTCGCCCGCCTCGCGGATCAGCTCGATCACGAGCTGGAGCGAGGAGAGGTAGCGCTCGGGCCCGCTACGCTCGAAGCCGAGCTCGGTGGTCACCTGCTTCCAGCCCTCCCCGTCCTTGCCGACCAGCATGTCGTCGGGTACCAGGCAGTCCTGGAAGTGCACCTCGTTGAAGTGGTGGCCGCCGGCGAGGTCGATGATCGGGCGGATCGAGATGCCGGGCGACTTGAGATCCACCAGGAACTGGGAGAGGCCCTCGTGCTTCTTGTCCGGCACCACCTTGGTGCGGAAGAGCGCGATCGCGTAGTCGGAGAGGTGCGCGTTGCTCGTCCAGATCTTGGTGCCGTTGACCTTGTACCCGCCCGCCACCTTCTCGGCCCGGGTGCGGACCGAGGCGAGGTCGGAGCCCGAGTCCGGCTCGCTCATGCCGATGGCGAAGGCCAGCTCGCCGCGCGCGATGCGCGGCAGGAAGCGCTGGCGCTGCTCCTCGGTGCCGAAGCGCAGCAGCAGCGGGCCGCTCTGCCGGTCGGCCACCCAGTGCGCGCTCACCGGCGCGCCCGCGGCCAGCGTCTCCTCCAGCACCACGTACCGCTCCAGCGCGCTGCGCTCGTGGCCGCCGTACTTCTTGGGCCACGTCATGCCGATCCAGCCGCGCTCGCCCATGCGGCGCGAGAAGGCGCGGTTGAAGCCGCCCCAGGAGCGCGCCCGGTCGGCGCCCCGGAACTGGGCCAGCTCCTGCTTGAGGAAGGTGCGGACCTCATCGCGCAGCGCCTCCGCCTCGGGGGGAAGCGTCGACAGCTCGAAGTTGAATGTCGCCATGGTGGGCTCCTGGTTTACCGGAAGAGTGACCGCGCGATGACCATGCGGTGGACCTCGGAGGGACCTTCGCCGATGCGGCGCACCCGCGCCTCGCGATACCAGCGCTCCAGCGGGAACTCCTTCGACACCCCGTAGCCGCCGTGGATCTGGACCGCCGCGTCGATCACCCGCCCCAGCACCTCGCTCGAGTAGAGCTTGGCGATGGAGGCCTCGACGCGCGCGTCCTCCCCGCGGTCCGCCTTCCACGCGCCCTCCCAGATGAGCCAGCGGCACGCGCGCAGCTCGACCTCCGCGTCGGCCAGCATCCACTGGATGGCCTGCCGCTGGCTGAGCGGCGCGCCGAAGGTGGAGCGCTGCTTGGCGTACTCGATGGCCATGCGGTGCGCCGCGGTCGCCACGCCGAGATTGCAGGCCGAGTAGGGGAAGCGGTTCTTGACCAGGAGATCGAAGGCCAGGTTGAGGCCCTGGCCCTCCTCGCCGATGAGGTTCTCGGCGGGGATCTCGCAGTCCTCGAAGCTCACGTCGTTGGGAATCGCGGAGGTGCGGATCACCCGGATCGGCTTGGCGTGGAAGCCGGGCGTGCCGTGCTCCAGGATGAAGCAGGAGATCCCCCCGCGGCCCTTCGCCTTGTCGGTGCGGGCGAACACGATGCCCCACGGCGCGTCGTGCGCGCGCGAGATGAAGACCTTCCGGCCGTTCAGCACCCACTTGTCGCCGCGCCGCTCCGCGCGAGTCTGGATCGCGCCGGCCGGATCGGAGCCGCCCGAGGGCTCGGTGATCGCGAAGAAGGTCTCGTAGCCCTCGCGCAGCGCGGGCACCGCGTACTTCTCGATCTGCGCCTTGCTGCCCGCCCAGATCGCGGGGGGCGGGTAGCGGCCGAAGACGCCGCAGCCCGGGTTGTAGAGGCCCATGCGGTGCTGGGACATCGCCTCGAGCACCACGCACATGCTGAACGTATCGAGCCCGCCGCCGCCGTACTCCTCGCGCGCGCCGAGGGTCCAGAGGCCGGCCGCCTTGGTCTTGGCGGAGAGGCGCAGGAAGTCCTCGCGCGGGATCTCGGGCGCGTCGGGATCGATGGTCTGCTCGAGCGGGACGATCTCGTCCTGGATGAACCGGCGGATCTGATCGCCGAGCAGGCGCAGCTCCTCCGGGAGGGTGAAGCCGGGGAACACCGTCATGGTGGTGGTGGCTCCTCGAGACCGTGATGTGGGGGGATCATACCACCGGGGAGAGGATCGCACCCCGCGGCCGCTCGTTCGTGCCCAGGCCGCGGACGCCGACCACGGTGGACGTGACCGGCCGAAGTGAGAGGAAAACCGGGTACACTCGGGGACGGCCCGGCGGGCCGTACCGCGATACGCAAGGAGAGAGCCCGGAGATGAGGAAGCGCTGGTCCCTGTCGGTGCCGATGGACGGCTTTGCCCTGCCCGAGCTGGCGGACGTGGCCCGCGAGGCCGAGCGGCTCGGCTACACCGACGCCTGGTCCTTCGAGGTGGACGGCGTCGACGCCTTCACGCCGCTGACCGTGATCGCGCTCGCGACCCGGATGCGGATCGGCACCGCGATCGCCAACGTGTACACGCGCGGCCCCGCCACCCTCGCCTCGACCGCGGCCGGGCTGGCCGACGTGGCGCCCGGACGCTTCGTGCTCGGCATCGGCGCGGGCTCCCAGCCCATCGTGGAGTCCTGGAACGGCGGCAAGTTCGGCCGCCCCGCCACCCGCGTGCGCGAGACCGCCCAGTTCCTGCGCGCGGCGCTGGCGGGCGAGCGCGTGGTGTTCAAGGGCGAGACGTTCAGCGTGGACGGCTTCCGCCTCACGAAGGTGCCGAAGGAGCCGGTGCCGATCCACATCGCGGCGCTCCGCGAAGGCATGCTGAAGGTCGCGGGCCAGGTCGGCGACGGGGTGATCCTCAACTGGCTGTCGCCCGACGACGTGCCGCGCTCGGTCGCGGTGGTGCGGGAGGCCGCGAAGCGGGCCGGGCGCGATCCGGAGGCCATCGAGGTCACCGCGCGGCTCTTCGTCAACCTCGATCCGCCCGGCCCCGAGTCGGAGCTGGTGGTCCGCCGCCACATCGCCGGGTACCTGAACGTGCCGGTCTACCGCGCCTTCCAGGAGTGGCTCGGCCGCTCCGAGGCGCTCGGGCCGATGTGGGCCGCGTGGGGCGCGGGCGACCGCAAGGGCGCGGTGGCCGCCATTCCCACCCGCGTGATGGACGATCTGATCCCGTGCGGGAGCCTCGCCGAGCTCAAGGCCCGCATCCAGCTCTACCTGGACCGCGGCATCGACACCGCGTTCCTCTCGCTCATGACCACGGAGCCCGACCCCGACAAGAAGCGCGACCTGATGCTCAACGCGCTGCGCGCGATGGCGCCCGGCTCATAACTGGAGACGACTCATGGCGGACGAGATCCTGCTCTCGGTGGACGCGGGCATCGCGACGGTGACGATGAACCGCCCGGACCAGCGCAATGCCATGAACACGCCGCTGCTGCAGGCCCTGCGCGCGACCTTCGACGATCTGGACGGACGCCGCGACGTGCGGGTGGTGGTGGTACGGGGCGCCGGCCCCGCCTTCTGCTCGGGCATGGATCTCAAGGAGATGCAGCAGCGCCGCGGCGAAGCCGATCCGGAGGGCAACGTGGTGGACGTGCTGCAGCGGGTGGAGCGGTCGAAGCATCCCACCATCGCCGCGGTGCACGGCGACGCGATCGCGGGCGGCTGCGAGCTGGCGCTGCACTGCGACCTGCGGGTGGCCGCGGAGCCCGCGCGGCTCGGCATGCCGCTCGCGCGCATCGGCCTCGTCATCCCCTTCCCGCTCGGTCAGAAGCTGGTGGAGATCATCGGCCCCGCCCACACGCGACACCTGCTCTTCACCGGCCAGCCCATCGACGCGCGGCGCGCCTACGAGATCGGGATGGTGCACCAGGTGGTGCCCGCGGACGACCTGCCCGCGGCGGTGCAGGCCCTCGCCCGCCGCATCGCGGACAACGCGCCGCTCTCCCTGGCCGGGATCAAGGCGAGCATCCTGCGCGCGACCTCGGCGCGAGAGCAGATCGCCCACGACGACCTGGACGCGGCGGCCACCCGGGCCCGCACCAGCGCGGACGCGCAGGAAGGGCGGCGCGCCATGCTGGAGAAGCGGAAGCCGGCCTTCCGCGGGGAGTAGCGGTCACCGCGGCGGCGCGCCGCCCATCAGCGCCGCCACCGCCCGGGCCAGCGGATCGTCCGTCGCGGCGAGCGCCTCGCGGGTGCGCGCCTGGTCCACCGCGTCGCGATTCTGGCTGAGCTTGGCCTTGCCCTCGAGCCGCTCGATCGGGATCTCGAAGGCCACGATGCCCCGCTGCATGCCCGCCAGGTAGTCCGCGGCCAGGTCCTCGAAGGACCACGCGTCCGGCCCGGCGCTCTCGTAGGTCCGCACCAGGTCGGCGAGCAGCGCGGTCACCTGCGCGGGATCCTCGACCAGCGCGCCGGCGCCGGTGGCGTGCACCGCCACGTAGTTCCAGGTGGGCACGCTCGGATGCGTGGCGTACCACGACGGCGAGACGTAGGCGTGGGCGCCCGAGAAGATCACCAGCGTCGGACGGCCCGCGGCCAGGTAGCGCCAGTGCGGGTTGGCGCGGGCCACGTGGCCGCGCAGGGTGCCGAAGGGGCCGCGCGCGGGGTCCACCAGGATCGGCAGGTGCGTGGCGAAGGGTGCGCCCACGTCGTCGGCCGTGATCATGGCCGCGAAGCTCTGGGCGCGCATCAGCGCGTGGCACCACGCGGGATCGGTGATCTGGAAGTGCTTGGGGATGTACATGGTCAGGGCATCCGCAGCCGGCCCTCGATCACGGGGACCACGCTGCCGCCCACCAGGATCTCGCTGACGCGCCCGGCGGTCATGCCGACGCGGATCCGGATGAAGCTCGGCCGGCCCATGCGGGTGCCCTGCTCGCTCACGATGTCGACGGTATCGGCCGGGGTCACCAGGCCGCGCTCCACGAGGTAGGCGCCGAGCGGGCCGCTCGCCGAGCCGGTGGCCGGATCCTCGGGGATGCCCGAGGTGTGCGGCGCGAACATGCGGGAATAGACCTTGTATCCGCTCGGCTCGCCGGCGGCTGCACCTCGCCCTGCCCGTCCCCTGCTGGGATCCGGATCGGGGGCGAACACGAACACCCCGACGTTCGGGCCCTCGCCCTGCACGGCCAGGAGCGCGGGCACGTCGAGCCGTGCCCGATCCACCACCTCGCGGTCGCGCAGGGGGATATAGAGGAAGGGGTTGCCGGTGGACCCGGTGCAGATGGGGGCGCCCGGGAGCAGGTCCGACTCGGCGAGGCCCAGAGCCTGCGCGAAGCCGGCGCGCTTGCTCAGCTCCGGCCCGAAGCGGGCCTCGCCGTGCCGCATCCAGAGGAAGCTCGGCCGCGCGGGCTCGCCCTCGAGGGTCACCTCGACCGGCCCGATCCCCTCCTCGAGGTTGAACCGGTGGGTGTTCGGGGGCAGGAGCTGCTCGGTGGCCAGCACCCACGCGGTGCCGATGGTCGGATGCCCCGCGAACGGCAGCTCGCGGGCCGGGGTGAAGATCCGCACCCGCGCCTCGCAGTCCGGCCGCGTGGGCGGCAGCAGGAACGTGGTCTCCGAGCAGTTCATCTCGCGCGCGATCGCCTGCATCTCCGCGTCGGAGAGGCCCGCCGCCTCGAACACCACCGCGAGCGGATTGCCCCCGAAGACGCGCTCGGTGAACACGTCCACCTGGACGAAGAGGAGCTCCCGGGCGGCCACCGCTAGACGGTGCGGCGGCGGTTCTTGCGCACGATGTGGCTCAGGTGCTCGCGCTGCAGCTCGAGCTCCTTGATGCGCAGGAGCCATTCCTCCCGCACCATGACCATGCCGTCTCCGCCCAGCCGGTTCACATCCTTCAGGGTCTCCCGGAAGGTGACCAGGGTCTGCTCCAGCGCCTTCAGCTCCTCTTCCGCGTTCATGATCATCTCCGGGCCGCGCGCGCGATGGCCGCGATCTTGTCGGCGAAGTTCACCTGGCTGTCGTCCTCCGGCGCGTAGCCGAGCTTGATGCGCGCGCTCGCGATGGACCAGAAGCGGTGGGTGTTGCCGCTGATGCCGTAGACGATGAGGAACGGCACCCCGTGCTCGTCCCGGATGTCCTCGGTCTCCACCATGCGCACCGCCTGCTGCACCTGGTCCCGCTTCGAGAGGTAGGCCCCGAGCGCGCGGTGCATGACCTTGACGTCGCCCGGCTTCACCTGGTCGATATCGTCGTCGCGCGGGCCCCCGATGCGCCACTGCACGATCTCGAGCTTGCGCCCGTCGACCTTGCCGGTGGCGAAGACGAAGCCCAGTAGCTCGTAGGCCGCCTTGGCCCAGCCGTACCAGTTGTCCGAGCGCGGCGGCATCTCGGGCGTCACCATGTCGAGGCGACCGTCCCAGACGAGCCGCTCGTAGTAGTCGGCCGCGTGATTGGAGCTGCACACCACCACGCGGCGGACCCCTTCCTCGAGCGCGACCCGGCAGACGTTGTAGCTCAGCGCCACGTTGGTGTGCTCGGCCCAGAACTTGGCGTCGCTGTTGTCCTGCCAGGTGGTGGCGTCGAGGTTCGGCGCGCTCACGAACCCGCAGTGGATCACCGCGTCCGCCCCCCGGAAGTGCTGGCGGTACGCGTTGCGGTCCGGCTTCGTCAGGTCGGCCACGATCAGGCCGGGCACCGGCTTGCCGTCGCGGGTGGTGGGCCGCACGTCGAGCAGGACCAGGTCCCAGCGCTCCCGGAGCTCCGGCAACATCCGCTGGGCGACGTAGCCCGCCGCCCCCGTCACGACCACGCGCTTCTTCGCCAATGGATTCTCCTCGGTGGCCGGCTAGTAGCCGGGCGGGGGAACGAAGCCCTGGAACTCGCGCTCGAGCAGGCGGGCCAGCTCGATGCACGTGCGGTCACCGTACTGCGGCCCCACGATCTGCATGCCGATCGGCAGGCCGGTCGGTGAGAAGCCCGCGGGCGCCGCGGTGGACGGCAGGTACGCCATGCCGGAGTAGCCGGCCCAGAAGAGCTGATCGGTGGTGGGCACCCGGTGGCCGTTGACCTCGACGCTTCGCTGGTACCGCTCGCCCTCGTGATCGTGCGGGAACGCCGGGCCGGCCGCGACCGGGCAGAGCAGCAGGTCCCACTCCCGGAAGAACTCGGCCCACCTCCAGCGCATCTGGTGGCGCGCCTCGTTGGCGGCGAGCCAGTCGCGGTGCGAGGCGACGTTCGCCCGCGTCATCCGCGCGTAGTAGCTCTCGTCGTCGGGCCGCAGGCCGCGGGCGATCTCGGTATTCTGCCGGAACTGCTCGGGCGTCTGCCAGCCCGACGTGGCCGCGCGCAGCAGGAAGACGTAGACGCGCTGGGCCTCCGCGGTGTCGAAGGCGGGCCGCGCGGTGTCGCTCACCCGGGCCTTCTTCCGGGCGAGGAAGTTGGCGACCGCCTGCAGGCGTGCCTGGACGGCCGCGTCCACCTCGGAGACCGGATCGGTCAGCATCACCGCCACCCGGAACTCGCGCAGGGCCTTCCGCCGGGACGGGGGCAGCTGGAGCCGCCAGCCCTCGCCGTCGATCTCGTCGGCCCCCGCCATCACGGAGAGGCCCAGCGCCAGATCCTCGGCGCTGCGGCCCATCGGCCCGATCACCGAGATGTCGCCCTGGGCCAGGCGTCCGAGGGACTGCCCGCGGGGCGGCACGATGCCGTAGGTGGGCTTGTGACCATAGACCCCGCAGTAGTGAGCGGGGTTGCGGATGGAGGAGCCGATGTCGCTGCCCGCCTCGAACCCGGTGAGGCCGGCGGCGAGCGCGGCGGCGGAGCCGCCCGAGGAGCCACCGGGGGTCCGGGCGAGATCCCAGGGATTGTTGGTGGTGCCGTAGATCGGGTTGTAGGACTGGTAGTCGGCCAGCCGCACCGGGACGTTCGTCTTGCCGAAGAGCACCACGCCCGCTCCGAGCAGGCGATCCACCGAGAGGGCGTTGCGCGACGGCACGTTGTCCTTCATCTCGGTGAGCCCCCAGGTGCTGGGCAGGCCCGCGACGTCGTAGGACTCCTTGATCGTCATGGGCACGCCGTGCAGCGGGCCCCAGATCTTCCCCTTGCGCAGCGCGGCGTCGGCCTGCCGGGCGCGGCGGCGCGCGCCCTCCACGTCGGTCGCGACGATCGCGTTGAGCCGGGGGTTGTAGCGGTCCATCCGCGCGAGGAACAGGTCGAGCGCCTCGAGGCAGCCGATCTTCTTGCGGCGGATGTCGGACGCGAGCTGCCTGGCGCTGCGGAAGTGGGGGGCGGTCATGGTCACCTCAGGGCTCGAGGGTGAACGTCACGGTCACCGAGGCGTGGATCTCCTGCTCGCCGGGCGCCACCGGCACCGCGGCGGAGATCACCACACGCGGGGACATCTCGCGCGGCGACGGCGCGCCCGCTTCCTGCACCGCGACAACGCGGCCGACCTTGAGGCCGGCGGCGGCCGCGTAGAGGTCCGCCTTGCGCCGCGCGTCGGCCATCGCGCGCTTGCGCGCCTCGTCCAGGAGCGGCGCCGGCTCCTGCCGTCCGAACTGGACGCCGTGGACCTGGTTGGCGCCTTGCCCCACCTGCTGATCGAGCACCCGGCCGAGGCTGCCGAGGTCGCGCACCTTCACGCGCACCTGGTTGGTCACCTCGTAGCCGGTGATCTCGGGCGGCTGCCCGTCGCGCCCCTGGCGGCGGAGCGGCGACACGCTGATGTTCGTGGTCTGGATGTCGCGCGGGGCGACCCCGAGCGCGCCCAGCGTCTGGAGCAGCCGCTCCATCGCCTGGCTGTTGGCGGCGAGCGCCTGGGCCGCGGTGGGAGCCTGCGTCACCACCCCGGTGGTGATCTCGGCCATGTCGGGCGCGGCCGACACCGCGCCGGACCCGGCCACCGAGACCGTCGCGATCCGCGGGTGATGGCCGCCGGGCCCCATGGGCGCGCACGCCGCGGCGCCGAGCGCCACCCCGAGCACGAGCGCGCGGCCCCGCCAGCCCCGCGGGGCGCTCACGCGGCCTGCTCCTGACGCGCCACCGCCGCCGCCCGCCGGCCGTAGACCAGCTCGAAGAGCGGGGAGGCCATCAGGGTGGTGACGACCGCCATCAGCACCATGATGGTGAAGAGCGTGGGGGTGATGACCCCGCGCTCCAGCCCGATGTTGAGGATGATCAGCTCCATGAGCCCGCGCGCGTTCATCAGCACGCCGATCGTGACCGACTCGCGCCAGGCCTCGCCCGCGATCCGCGCCGCGAGCAGGCACGCCACGCCCTTGCCCACGATCGCGACCGAGATCAGGATGACCGCGACCCGCCAGATCGCGGGCGAGTCGAGCAGGCCGATCTGGGTGTTGAGACCCGAGTACACGAAGAAGACCGGAACCAGGAGCGTGGTGGTGAGCGGCCCCAGCTGGCCGGTCGCCGCTTCCGCGAAGCGGCCGCGCGGCATCGCGACGCCCGCGATGAAGGCGCCGAACACCGCGTAGATCCCCACCGTGTCGGTGACGAAGGCGGCCAGCGTGAGCACGAGCAGCGCGGCCACCAGGGTGCCCGGCGCGATCCGGCCCTGCCCGTCCACGCCGCGGTCGAGGACCCGCAGCAGCGGGCGCCCGAGGAGCAGCATGACCGCGACGTAGAGCCCGCCCCCGCCGATGGCGAGGATCGCGATGAGCCACGAGCCCTCGAGATTGGAGAGCACGAGCGCGAGCAGGCACCACGCCGCCGCGTCCCCGCTCGAGCCGGCGGTGAGCGCCAGCGTGCCCAGGTGGGTCCGCACGATGCCCTTCTCCTGCAGGATGCGCGCGAGCGTCGGGAACGCGGTGATCGCCATGGCCGCGCCCAGGTAGAGCGCCCCCGCGGCTGGGGTCACGTGGGACGCGAACAGATCGGCGTCGCCGCGCAGGGTGAGCGCGGCGGCCGCGCCGAGCGCGAGCGGCACCGCGATGCCCGCGCCCGAGACGAGCGAGGCGTGGCGCACGCGGCCCACGATGAGCCGGGGGTTGAACTCCAGGCCGATGATGAACATGTAGAGCACGAGCCCGAGCTGGCTGAGCGCGTAGAGGATGAGCATGGAGGGATGCGGCCCGCCCGCGGGCAGCGTCTTCGGGAAGAGCCAGGCCTGCGCCTCGGGGGCGAGCAGCCCGAACAGCGAGGGCCCGAGGAGCAGCCCCGCCACCATCTCGCTCACCACCTGGGTCTGGCCGAAGAACCGGCGCCCGAGCCAGCCGCACACCCGGCAGGCGGCCAGGATCACCGCGAGCTGCAGGAACAGCTTCACGGTGAGATCGTGCGCGCTCATCAGAGCGACCCCATCATGAAGAGATCCAGCTCCTCGTCCTTGGCGCGCAGCCGCGTGATGAGGAAGCGGAGCAGGTTCAGGTAGATCACCTTGCCGACCCGCGCGTCGCCCTCCGCGATGCTGCGGAACTCCTCGCGGGAGAGGAAGAAGAGCTTGGCCCCCGCGGTCGAGCGCGCGGCCGCCGAGGTGAAATGCTCGTCGATCAGCGAGTACTCGCCGAGGCAGCGGCCGGGGCCCATGGTGTTGAGGTGCACCTCGGTAGGGCGCCGGGTGCGGCCGCTGGTCCCGTCGGGCAGGAAGATCTCCACGAGGCCTTCCAGCACCACGTAGAGGCCGGGCCCGCGGGTGCCCTCGGTGAGGACGGTCTCGCCGGGCGCGACCTCGATCAGCAGCCCGCGCGCGATGATGTGGTCGAGCGCGGCGGGCGGGAGGTGCTCGAAGACCACCGACCCTCCCAGAATGTGCCGGTAGGCGTCCTTGGCCAGCTCCATGACCGGCACATTCTGGCACAGACGTCCGGCGTTTGCCGGACTCCCCGGCCCGTACCGCGGCCGGACCCTAGCTCAGGAGCGGCGGCCCGGCCGTGGAATCACGTGGGCCTCGATCTCCTTGCTCCGCAGCTTCGTCAGGAGGTCGGCGAAGGAGGAGGTGCGGATGATCGAGTTGAACTGGCTCCGGTAGTTCGAGACGAGGCTCACGCCGTCCAGCACCACGTCGTACACCACCCACCCCGCATCGTGCTGGCGCAGGCGGTACTCGATCGAGGTCTCCATCCGCCGGTCGGAGGTGATCCGGGATCGCACCTGCGCGTACGGGCCGCTGATCGACTCCCCCTGGAAGGTGATCTTCTCTCCGGCGTAGTTCTCGATGGTGGTCAGATAGGACTGCTCCAGCAGCTCCGTGAAGAGCCGGACGAACTCCTCCTGCTCCAGGGCCGAGCGCTCCTTCCAGTGCTGGGCCAGGGTCAGGCGCGCCATCTCCCGGAAATCGAACAGCCCCTGGGCGGCCCGGCGGATGTCCGCCCGCCGCTGACGGCCGTCATTCGCGACCACGCGCGGGGCCTGGACGATCGCGAGCACCCGGGAGACGGTCGCCTTCACCAGCTCGAGCGGGCCGGTCTGCTCGGCCGCCTTCGGCGGTTGCGCGCCGGCCGGGGCGCCGGTCACGAGCGCCCCCATCATCACGATCGTGAGCGCGAGCGCCAGCCGCCGGTGAGACGTCATGACGCTATCAACGGTAGGGCGGCGCTTCACCTTCGTCTATTGGCCTTTGGTCCCATAGCCGCGCGCGCGGCCACCGGCGCGAAGGCAGCCATAACGACTACTTCGGGCGCGCGCCTCCGGTGCCTTCGAGCACCGCCTCGCGCCATTCCCGCTTGAGCGGAAGGATGGGCGGCATCGGCGCCACGTCGGGGGCCGCGGTGGGCGCGGCGACCGCGTCCTTGCGATCGGTCGCGGCCCCCTTCTTCATGAACAGGTTGTAGATGGACCACTGGAGCCGGCGGCGGCCGCCGCGGACCGGGAAGCGGCGGGCCATGGACGGCCACGCGTAGAACGTCTCGTACGCGGTGTTCTGCCCCAGCCGGAGCTCGTCGCCGGACATGCGCGCGGGCCGATAGACCACGTTGGCCTGGTCGTACTTCTCCCAGTCGTAGGAGACGATGCGGTTGGCCTTCTTCATCTCGTACCAGGTGAGCGTGCCCGGATACGGGGTGAGCACCGAATACGCGCAGGCGTCGTAGTTCGCCTCGATGTTGAACCGCGCGGTCTCGCCGAACACGGACGGGTCGTCGCCGTCGAAGCCGAACATGAACAGGCCGAACACCATGATGCCGTACGAGTGCACCTTCTCCACCAGCGCCGCGAAGGTCTCGGGCCGGTTCACGTGCTTGTGCACGCTCGTGAGCGTGCTGCGCGAGATCGACTCGAAGCCGATGCTGAGCAGCGTGCAGCCGCTCGCCGCCGCGAGCTCGAGCATCCGGTCGTCCTGGGCGAGCTTGGAGGTGACCCCGGCCTGCCAGGTGATCCCGCGGCCCCGGAGCGCCCGCATGACCTCCTTGGGGCGCTCCGGGGTGCCGAAGAAGTCGGCGTCGTTGATCGAGATCATGCGCGAGCCGCAGCTCTCGATCTCCCGGATCACCTCGTCGACCGGACGGTAGCGGAACTTCAGCCCGTTCATGAGCGGCTCGGCGCAGAACGTGCAGCCCTGGTGGCAGCCCCGCGAGGTCTGCACGAAGGTGCGGTTCACGTAGCGGTTCTTCTTGAGCAGGTCGTAGCGCGGCATCTTGAGGCCTTCCATCGGGTGCAGCCGGTCCGCCCGGTAGGTGCCGCGCATCGTGCCCCGCTCGAGATCGTCGAGGAGCTGGTCGAGCACCAGCTCGGCCTCCCCGATCACGACCGCGTCGCAATGCTTGAGCGCCTCCTGGGGCATGAAGCTCGGGTGCACGCCGCCCATCACCACCGGCACCCCGCGGGCCCGGAAGGCGTCGGCGATCTGGTACCCGCGATTCACGTAGCTCGTCATCGCGGACAGGCCGACCAGGTCCGCCTTCAGGTCGAAGTCGATCGACTCGATGTTCTCGTCGGTCAGCACGACCTCGTAGCGGTCGCGCGGGATGCCGGCCGCGACCGCGAGCAGGCCCGCGAGCGGGGAGTAGAGGGCCCGGTTCAGGTAGAGCGGCCGGGTGGTCAGCGAATCGGTCTTCGGGTTGATGAGGTGGATGACGCGGGACCGCGTGCCGGTTACCCGACGGTTGACCATGGGGGCACCTCCTGGCCGGGGTCGAGCCGGTTGGGGAGTCCACGGGCTCAGCGGATGAACGTGCGGGAATGGTAGGTCTCGTGCACCGGGCCGTCAAGTGATAGGGTACGCGCCGTGAGCGAGAGGACCCGGGTGACGCTCGGCACCGCCACGCCCGGCGGCGGATTCCCGGTCTACGGCGAGGCGGTGGCCGCCGTCCTCAACGAGGTGGATCCCACGCTCGACGTGCAGCCCCGCAACACGAAGGGCAGCACCGAGAACGTGCCGCTGCTGGAAGCGGGCGGGCTCGACATCGGGCTGGTGCAGGGCGAGGTGGCGTACGAGGCGCTCGCGGGCATCGGCCGCGCGCCCGCCGACCTGCGGGTGCTGGCCGCGATGTTCTCCACCCCCGGCATGTTCGTGGTGCGCGCCGACGCGCCCTACCGCGCGATCGCGGATCTCCGGGGCAAGCCGGTCGCCTTCGGGGCGCGCGGCTCGGGCCTGATCGTGCTCGCGCGCTACGTGCTCGACGGGCTGGGCTTCGAGCGGGACCGCGACTTCCAGGCCGTCTTCCTCGAGGCGGCCGGCGACGGTCCGCGGATGGTGATGGACGGCACGGTGGCCGCGCTGTGGGGCGGCGGGCTCGGCTGGCCCGGCTTCACCGCGGTGGCGCGGGGGCCCGCGGGCGCGCGCTTCCTCGTGCCCGACCTGGACGGCATTCGCCGGATCCAGGCCAAGCACGCGTTCCTCAAGCTGATGCAGGTGCCCGCCGGCTCCTACCCGGGGCAGACCGCCGACCTGGTCTCGGTCGGCTCGTGGAGCTTCATCATGGCGCGCCCCTCGCTGGCCGACGAGATCGCCTACCGGCTGGCGCGCGCGCTCCACCGCGGGGAGGCCGCCCTCGGCGCCCGGCTCCCGCAGGCGCGCGAGACCACCGTCGCCAACACGGTGGCCGCGGTCGCGCGGCCCGAGCTCCTGCACCCCGGCGTGCGCCGCTACCTCGCGGAAATCGGCCTCGGCGTCTAGAGGTACGGGCGGAGGTCGATGCGGCGGCCTTCGTTCGCGGAGAGGTAGGCGCCGTAGATGACGGCGGTGACGTCGCGGGCGAGCGGCCCCCCGGAGAGCGGCTCGCGGCCGGTGGCCGCGCACTCCACGAAATCCTGGATCTCCTGCGGGTAGCCGGTGGTCCACTCCTCGTCGGGCTGGGGCGCGGTCCAGCCCGCCTTGGTCTCGATCTTCTCCACGATATACTCGTCGCCGAACACCGCCGGATCGGGCGCGTAGGCCTGCACCACGTCGTTGGGGTTGATGTTGCAGAGCACCACCGCCTTGGCTCCGTAGATCTGCATCGAGTTGCGGATGCCGCCCAGCACCGTGTCGGCCGCCGAGATCGCGGCCACCGTGCCGTCGTCGAAGGTGATCAGCATGGTGCCCCAGTCCTCGACGTCGGCCCCGTCCACGACGTTGAGATAGCGCGGGGCGGCCGCGCGGAAGGCCGCGGTGTCGGCGAGCTGCGCGGTCTCCGCCATCACCGAGATCGGCCGGGTCGGGGCGCCGCGCAGGCGCCGGCCCTCGTCGGCCTTCAGGTAGAGCGCGGCGCCCAGGGGATGGCACGCCTTGCCGATCAGCGAGCCGCCGCCCCCGGTGACCCAGCGCTTGTTGATCGGCGCGTGGGTGCCCGAGTGGCTCTCCTCGCCGACCAGCCTCAGGATGGGCCCGCCCGAGGCGGTGAGAAGCCGGCGCGCCTTCTGGATCGGCGGCGCGTAGACCCAGTTCTCCGCGTAGCAGAGGCGGACGCGGGCGGCCGCGCACGCGGCCAGCACCTGGTCGGCGCTCGCGAGCGCGCGCGTCAGCATGTCCCCGCGCGGGGTGGCCGGCGGGCCGAAGAAGCCGGTGAGCGGCTTCTCCACGATCACGTGCTTGCCCGCGCGGGCGGCCTCGATCGCCAGCGCCGCGTGGAGGTGCGCCGGAACGCAGAGATCCACCAGGTCCACCTCCGGATCCGCGAGCACCGCGCGGAAGTCGGCGACCGCGCGCGCCACTCCGAACTCCCGCGCATAGGCCTGGGCCCGCTCGGGCCGGGCCGCGGTCACGCAGGCCAGCTCCACGTCCATCCCGCTCACGTGGCGATAGGCCAGGCCGTGGATGTGGGCCACGAAGCCCGCCCCCACGATGCCCACCCGCACTCTCGGTCGTGACGCCATCGCGATCCCTCTCTTCCCGGCGCTCAGCGCGCCCGCAGCCGCCACCAGCCGAGCAGCGCCGCGACCCCGCCCAGCCCCAGGCTTCCGTTGATCATCAGCGCACGCTGAACGCCCCAGCGCTCGGACATCGCCCCCACCATGAACGCCCCGATCGGGAACACCCCGCCCCAGATCAGGGTGTAGATGCTCATCACCCGCCCGCGCAGCGCGTCGGGGGCCGCGAGCTGCATGGTGGTGTTGCAGGAGACCACCGAGATGATGCCGAAGAAGCCGGTGATGAACAGCGTCGCCACCGCGGGCCAGAACGAGCGCACGAACGCCAGCCCGACGAGCCCGCCGCAGGCGAGGGCGGCCGCGGTGAACATCAGCGGGCGCGGGGGCCGCCGCGTTCCGAGCGTGCCGAGGGTGAGCGCGCCGCTCACCGCGCCCACCCCGAGCGCGGCCATCAGGAAGCCGAAGCCCTCCGCGCCCAGCCCCAGCACGGTGCGCACCACCAGCGGCACGTAGACCGTGAAGTTGAACACGCAGAGGCTCACCATGAAGGTGAGCCCGAGCGCGAGCAGCATCTCGCGGGTGCGCCAGACGTAGCGCATGCCGATCACGATCTCCTCGACCACGCCCCGGCCGGAGCGCGGCTGCGGGAGCCCGCGCGCCCGCAGGGTGAGCATCACCGCGATCGCGACCGCGAAGCCCAGCGCGTTGAGCGCGAAGGCGGGCGCGATCCCGTACCGGCCGATGATCAGGCCCCCGATGCTCGGGCCCACGATGCGGGCGGAGTTGAAGCACGCGGAGTTGAGCGAGATCGCGCTGCCCACGTCGGCCCGGCCGACCATTTCGGCCACGAAGGACTGGCGGGCCGGCCCGTCGAGCACGTTGGCGAACCCGACTCCGGTGGCGAGCACCGCCACGTGCCAGTACTCCACGTGGCCGCCGTAGACCAGCGCGCCGAGCACGAGCGCCTGGCCGGCCATCACCGACTGGGTCACCACCAGCAGCCGGCGCTTGCGCACGCGGTCCGCGACCGCGCCCGACACGATCGAGAAGAGGAGGATCGGCCCGAACTGGAGCGTGCCGATCAGACCCAGCAGCAGCGGGGAGGAGGTGAGCTGGAGCACCAGCCAGGACTGGGCCACCGTCTGCATCCAGGAGCCGACCTGGGCCACGAACTGCGCCGCGAAGAACCGCCGGAAGTCGGCGTGGCGGAACGCCCGCAGACCGGTGGGGAGCGCCATCGGCGGCCGCTCAGCCGCCGGCCACGCCCTGGGTATTGACGAAGATCGAGTAGAGCGACTGGCTCGCGGCGAGGAAGAGCCGGTTGCGCTTGGTTCCGCCGAAGCAGAGGTTGGCGCAGCGCTCGGGCAGGAGGACGCGGCCGATCAGCCGGGCGTCGGGATTGTAGACCGCGACGCCGTCGAGCCCCTCGCCCCCGCCCCAGCCGCACCAGAGGTTGCCCTCGGTGTCGCAGCGCATCCCGTCCGGGATGCCCGCCCCGGCGTTGATAAAGACGCGCCCGTTGGCGAGCGCGGTGCCGCCCGCGACCACGTCGAACACGCGGATCTCCCGCGGCATCGCCCCCGACACCACCACGTAGAGCCGGCTCTCGTCCGGGGAGAAGCAGAGCCCGTTCGGGCGCGGGACGTCGCCGGTGGCCACGGTGGCCTTGCCGCTCCGCGGATCGAGGCGGTAGACGTTGGTGGGCAGCTCGAGCGGGGCGGTGTGGCCCTCGTAGTTGCCGAGCACCCCGAAGGGCGGATCGGTGAACCACACGCTGTCGTCCGACTTCACCACCACGTCGTTGGGCGAGTTGAGCCGCTTGCTCTCGAACCGGTCCATCAGCACGGTGATGGTGCCGTCGTACTCGGTGCGGGTCACTCGACGGCTGTCGTGCTCGCAGGTGACGAGCCGCCCCTGGCGATCGCGGGTGTTGCCGTTGGAGAAGTTGGACGGCTTGCGGAACACGCTCACCGCCCCGGTCTCCTCGTCCCAGCGCATGATGCGGTCGTTCGGGATGTCGCTCCACAGCACGTAGCGGCCGTCGCCGAACCACACCGGCCCCTCCGCCCAGCGGAACCCGGTGGCGAGCCGCTCCACCGCCGCGTTGAAGATGCGGTACTTGGCGAAGCTCTCGTCGAGGATCTGCACCGCCGGATCGGGATAGCGCACGGGCGTGGTCTGCATGACCTCCGGATGGTGGCGACTCGAGGCGGAGAAGTCAATAACCTTGTGCTACAGTCGCGCGACATGAGCCGTCCCGCGATCCGACATCTCTCCAAGGCGGACCCGGTGATGCGCGCGCTCATCCGGCGCGTGGGGCCGTGCGGCCTCGCGGTGCGCGATCACTCCCCGTTCGAGACGCTGGTGCGGGCCATCGCGCACCAGCAGATCCACGGCCGGGCCGCCGAGGCGATCCTCGGTCGGTTCATCGCGCTCTTTCCCGGCCGGCGCTTCCCGACGCCCGAGCAGATCGTCACGGTGGACGCGCGCAAGATGCGGCGCGCCGGCTTCTCGCGGGCGAAGACGCGCTCGATCAAGGACATCGCGCGGAAGACGCGCAGCGGGCTGATTCCCACCCGGGCCGCCTGCCACCGGCTGACCGACGCGGAGCTGATCGAGCGGCTGGTCCAGGTGCGCGGGGTCGGGCAGTGGACGGTGGAGATGCTGCTGATGTTCACCCTCGGCCGCCCCGACGTGCTGCCGGTGGACGACTTCGGCGTCCGCGAGGGCTTCAAGCTCGCCTACCGCCGGCGCAAGCAGCCCACCCCCAAGCAGCTACGTCTCTACGGCGCCCGCTGGAGTCCCCACCGCTCGGTGGCCGCCTGGTACCTCTGGCGCGCGGCCGAGAAGGCGCTGCTCCGCAAGATCGAGCCGAAGGTCACCTAGCGGGTCGGGCTCAGGACGGGCGCGCCCGCATCTGCTCGGGGCTCATGCCGTAGAAGCTCCGCGCGCGGTCGCCCGGCCCCGGCCAGGGATGCGCGCGCAGCACCGCCTCGTTGATGTCGGCGCCCCAGCCCGGGCCCTCGGGCAGGAAGATGTGCCCGTCCTTGACCACCGGCGGCTTCGTGACGAGGTCCGCCTTCCAGGCCACGTCGTCGATGTCGATCTCCATGATGCGCACGTTGGGCAGCACCGCGCACAGGTGCAGCGAGTGGAGATCGGCGAGGTGGCTGTAGTAGTTGTGGGGCGCGATGTTGATCTCGTAGGTCTCGGCCATGCGCCCGATCTGCACCGCCTGCGAGAAGCCGTTCCAGGGCACGTCGATGATGGCCACGTCGACCGCGTGCAGCTCGAGGAACGGCCGGTACTGGCGCGTGCTCACCAGGCTCTCGCAGGAGGCCAGCCGCGTGGACGTGGACTGCTTGATCTGCAGCAGGGCCTGCGGGTCCCAGTTATCGTACTCGACCCACTGCATGTCGAACTGCTCGAGCAGCTTGGCCACCCGCAGCACGCCCTCGGTGCGGAAGTTGTAGTTGAGGTCGAGGCAGAGGCCGACCTTGGGGCCCACCGCGTCGCGGAAGGTGCCGATCAGGCGCTCGATCGCGTCGAGGATCTCCACGGTCGGCGCGCCGTCGGTGGAGTTGATGCCGCTCGCGAAGCCCGGGAAGTACACGGTGGCCGGATCGCCCGGGATCACCATGTTGGTCTTGAGCGCGGTGAAGCCGCGGGCCACCACTTCCTTGCCGAGCGCGGTGATGTCCGCGTAGGTGCGCAGCGGCGGCGTGCCCAGCACGTGGCCGAGGCGCGCGCGGGTGGTTCCGCAGTGCGACCAGTACAGGCGCATGCGGTCGCGCATCGGGCCGCCGAACAGCTCGTAGACCGGGACCCCGAGGGCCTTGGCCTTGATGTCCCAGAGCGCCAGCTCGATGCCGGCCATCGCCTTGTGGCTCACCCCGCCCAGGTTCTGGCGCGTGGCCCGCAGCATGTCCCAGTACAGGCGCTCGACCGGGCGCGGGTCCTGGCCGATCAGGAGCGGGGTCAGATCCTGCACGGAGCCCGCGATCCCGTACGGGCTGCGGTTGTCGCTGCACTCCCCCCAGCCCACGAGGCCGTCGTCGGTCTCGACGCGAACGAAGGTCCAGGGCCGCCAGCCGCCGTCACAGTGCAGGGCTTCCACGCGCGCGATCTTCATGGCGACAGACCATGCCACAGCCGGCGCGCGGCCACAAGGTACCCGAAGGGACTCCCAGATCCGCTCGGCTCGCCTTCGGCTGCACCTCGCCCTGCCAGATCCGCTCGGCTCGCCTTC
>DATFGS010000475.1:0-4218 GCA_035249225.1 Candidatus Methylomirabilota bacterium
GCCGTACTTCGAGCTGCAGGGCTATCGCGTGATCGTCGAGGAGGACGCGGGCGACGGCGAGCCGGTGGCCGAGGCCACCGTGCGCCTGCGCGTGAAGGGCATCGAGGAGCACACCGCGGCCTCGGGCAACGGCCCGGTCCATGCGCTCGACCACGCCCTCCGCAAGGCCCTCGAGGACTTCTACCCGAACCTGCGCGAGATGGCGCTGCTCGACTACAAGGTCCGCATCCTCGACGAGTCCAAGGCCACCGCGGCCAAGACCCGCGTGCTCATCACCTCGGGCGACGGGAACGAGACGTGGGGCACGGTCGGGGTGGCCGACAACATCATCGAGGCCTCGTGGCAGGCATTGGTGGATTCGGTCGAGTACAAGCTGCGCCGCGACGAGAAGCAGGGCAAGCGCTGATCATCCCCGCCAAGCTGATCGAGGACACCGCGCGGGAGCTGACCGCGCGCGCCGCGATCGACATCCCGCTCGACTACCGCGACGGCGTCCGTCTCGCGCGGGACCGCGAGCAGAACCGGCTCGCGCGCTTCGTGCTCGACCAGATGCTCGGCAACTGGGAGATCGCGAGCGCCGACCGCCGGCCGATGTGCGCGGACACCGGGCTGCCACGCTACTACGTACGGCTCGGTAACGAGGCGGCGGTCGAGGGCGGGCTGGTGGCGCTCGAGCGCGCGCTCCGCAAGGCGACCGCGGAGGCCACCCAGGCGATTCCGCTCCGCCCCAATCGCGTCCACCCGCTCACCCGCGAGGACCGCAACGACAACGTGGGGCTGCACGCCCCCGAGGTCACCTTCGCGGTGGAGCCGTACGCGGACTGGATCGACGTGACCACCGTGCACAAGGGCGGGCTCTTCGGCAGCGACTACCGGATGCTGTTCCCCGGCGACGGGGTGGCGGGCATCAAGCGCTTCTTCGTGGACACCCTGATCGAGTCGGGCAAGCGCGGCCTGGCCTGCCAGCCCGCCATCGTGGGCGTGGGGATCGGCGGGGCCAAGGACACCTGCGTGCGGCTCGGGAAGGAGGCGGCGTGCCTGCGCCTCGTCGGCAGCCGCAATCCGGATCCGGCCGCGGCGGCGCTGGAGGAGGAGCTGACCGCGCTCGGCAACTACATCGGCATCGGGGCGATGGGCTTCGCGGGCACCTCGATGGTGGTGGCCACCCACGTGGAGCTGGCGTACACGCACACCGGCGGCATGCCGGTGGGCATCCACCAGTTCTGCCTCTCGTCGCGGCGGGCCACCGCGCGGATCCACCCGGACGGGCGCGTCGAGTTCCGGAGCGACCCGGGCTGGTTCACCGACTACTACCGGCGCGTGGGGATCGAGTGATGGGCACGGCGGTCGCGCGGCTCGACGACGTGGCCATGGACGAGGTGCATCTCACCACGCCGGTGTCGGACGAGGCCATCCGCGCACTCAAGCTGGGCGACGTGGTGTACCTGAGCGGCGCACTCTACACCGCTCGCGAGGGCGTCTACCGCCAGGTGGTGGACAGGGGCGCGGCGTTCCCGGCCGCGGTGCGGGCGCTGACCAACGTCAACTTCCACTGCTCGCCCGCCGCGGCCACGCGCCCGGACGGCACCCACGTGGTCGAGGCGGTGACCGCGACCGCGAGCTTTCGCTTCGGCAAGTCCATGGGCCCGTGGTTCGAGCGCTCGGGGGCGCGCGTCATCGTGGGCAAGGCCGGCCTCACCGAGCTGGCCTATCGCGAGTGGTTCGTGCCCCACGGCGCGGTGTACCTGACGACGGTGGGCTACGGCATGGGCGCGGCGTACGGGCGCGGGATCACCCGCGTGCGCGAGGTCCACTGGCTCCGCGAGCTGGGCATCGCGCAGGCGCTCTGGGTCCTCGAGGTGGACCGGCTCGGCCCCTTCCTGGTCGAGGGCGACGCCGAGGGCCGGAGCCTCTTCGCGCTCGCCAACCGCGAGATCAACCTCCGCATCGCCGAGGTCTACAAGACCCTGCCGCCGCCCGCCCTGGCCCGCTTCGGCGAGGTCCTCTCCCGCACCGACGAGGTCGTCTAGCGGAACTCAGCTCGGGGTCAGGATTTGGCGGCGGAGTCTCGGGCGGTGGCGGAGAAGATGCCGCGGGTCATGAGCGCGCGGGCTTCCTGGGCGCGGCGCTCGTAGATCCGGGCGCGGGCGGCGTGGGCCTCGCGGTGATCGGGCTCGGCCGCGACGGCCCAGTCGATCAGGTGGGCGGCGAGCGCCAGTCGCCCCTCGGTGGCGAGGGCCCGGGCCCGTGCGACGAGCCCGTCGATGCCGCCGGCCAGGGTGAGGATCTCGCGGCCCAGCTCCGCCTCCGGCGCCGGCTTGAGATGCGAGGGAACGCCGTCGTACCATCCGCCGTAGAGCCGCCAGAGATTGCGCACCACGTAGTCGGGCTCGTCGTACACCGCCTGGAGATACCGGCGCTCGGCCAGGTGAGCGGGCGGCTTCACCGCGCGCAGCACCTCCTCCAGCGTGGCCCCCGCGTTCATCAGCGCGAGCGTCCCGGTGACCAGCGCCTCGAGCCACTCCGCGGTGTCGGAGAGCGCCTGGCGCACGCGCTCGGCCCCGACGATGGGCATGCCATGGCCCGGGATGAGCAGCTCCGCGCCCCGCGCCGCCATGTCGCGTAGCGCCGCCGCCCACTCGGCGGCGTAGCGCTGGACCTTCTGGGGATTGCCCGCGTTGGGCGCGACCCAGATGAAGAGGTCGCCGGTCCATAGAATGTGGCGCTCCGGCCACCACACCCAGGTGGCGTCGTCGGTCTCGCCCCGCGCGTGCTGCAACTCGAGCGCGATCCCATCGGTCTCGAAGCGCAGGGCCTGGTCGTAGACGGTGTCCGGGTAGTCGTACTCGGTGGGCCACGAGGCGGCGATGGAGAACTGCCGGGCGTTGATGAGCCCGTTGTACCCGGTGGTGGCCCGGTAGCGGTCGAAGCGGGCGGCCACGCTGCGGTGGCCGACGATCTGGGGCCGCGGCCAGGCCTTCTCCGCCGCCTCGGCGAGAAACGGGGGCAGCCCGAAAGCGTGGTCCGCGTGGCCGTGCGTATAGATGGCCGCGTGCACGGGACCCGGGTCGATCGCGCGGACGGCCGCGAAGGTCCGATCGCGGCCCACGTAGTTGGCGGTGTCCACCAGCACCAGGCCGCGGCCCGCGCGCACCACCGTCACGTTGGCGAAGGCGTGCAC
This sequence comes from Candidatus Methylomirabilota bacterium, assembly GCA_035249225.1. Taxonomy (GTDB): domain Bacteria; phylum Methylomirabilota; class Methylomirabilia; order Rokubacteriales; family CSP1-6; genus CAMLFJ01. The sequence goes on from DATFGS010000475.1 coordinate 3,182, forward strand.
GAAGAAGACGCCCGGGGCGATCTCCTCGGTCGCGCCGGTCGCCTTCCAGAACTCGCGCGGCTCGACGCCACCCGACCAGCACTGCTCGGCCCGCTCCAGGATGGCGCCCATCAGGCCGCATCCGCCCGGCGCGCCCGGCCCACTAGCCGGCCTTGCGCCAGGCTTCGATCTGGCCGCGATGCTCCTGATAGTGATGGCGGCTGTTCTGGTCCACGATCTTGTGCGCGGTCTTGCCGGGCACGTAACGCTCGTCCGGCACGGTGGCGGCCGCCCGCATGAAGGCGGCGTGCGAGGCGTCGAGCTCGGCCAGGATGTCCGCGGTGGCCGTGCCTTTCCTCGCGTCCGCGAAGCGCCCGTTCCAGGCGTCCACGTCGTCGTAGGAGACGCCCTCGGGGATCGGCCGCTCGCCGCGGGCGAGGCGCTCCAGCGCCGGGCCCATCTCGCGATGCCAGCCGGAGATGTGGGCGACGATGTCGCGCGCGCTCCAGGTCCCGAGCCAGACCTGGCGCATGCGGGCCTCGTCGAGCCCCGCGATCGCACGCTTGAAGAGGGTGAACTCGGTCTCGGCCTCGCTCAGCAGGGTGGTCTTCTCCGACATGGCGGGGCGCCTCCGTCTAGCTGGTTGATCCGAGGGATCGGGGCGGGATGCGCTTGTAGAAGAGCAGCTCGCGGACCCCCTGGGGCAGGTTGTCGATGTGGCCGCTCGGCTGGAAGCCGAGCGCGCGGTGCATCTGGATGGACACCGCGTTGGTCTCCTCGGTGGAGGAGTAGAGCCGTGGGGTGGGGGACACCGCCTCCACCGACTTGAAGAACTCGCGCGCGATGCCCTTGCGGCGGAAATCGTCCCGCACGACCACCAGGCTGACGAACGTGCACTGAAACCAGTCCGACCGGTAGGCGAGGAATCCGACCACCTCTCCCTCGGCCTCGGCGACGATCAGGTGATGGCGCTCGAGGTGGGAGCGGATGAACGCGCCGGCGCGCTCCTCCCCGATGACCGTGGCGGCGAGGGTGCGGCAGCCGACCTCGTCGGCCAC
>DATFGS010000476.1:0-4631 GCA_035249225.1 Candidatus Methylomirabilota bacterium
CATCGGCGCGGCCACCGCGCTGCTGGCCGTCGCGTGCTTCCTCACCGTGCGCGACCGGCCGGAGACCGCGGGCGCGCGACGGCGCGCGGCGGGGCCTGGGCTGCGCGAGATCATCGCGGGCATCCCAGGCGTGCTCGGCAATCCCCGCTCGTGGAGCGTGGGCCTCATCTCGGGCGGCATCTACGGCGGCTTCGCCGCCTTCGTAGGCCTGTGGGGCGTGCCGTACCTCACGCAGGTCTACGGCCTGCCGCGCGTACGGGCCGCCAACCTGGTCGGGCTGGCCGCGCTGGGCCTCCTGGTGGGCGCGCCGCTGATCGGCTGGCTCTCCGACCGGATCCACCGGCGCCGGCTGCCGTTGCTGATGGTGAGCGGCCTGAACGTCTTCACCTGGCTGGCCCTCGTCGCGCCAGCGACGCCCATCGCGCCGGGCTTCCTGCCCCTGCTCTGCTTCTTGATCGGCCTGGGCTCCAGCGTGGTGGTGCTGGTCTTCGCGGCCATCCGCGAGGTCAACGATCCGCGCTACGTGGGCGTGGCGCTCGGCTTCCACAACGTGCCCACGTTCGTCCCCTTCGGCGTCGTGCAGTGGGTGACCGGGATCGTGCTGGACCGCTACTGGGACGGCACGCTCGCCGACGGGACCCGCGTGTACGCCCACGACGCCTACCGCGCCGCCTTCGCCCTCTGCCTGCTCTTGGCCGCGGGAGCCTTCGTCTCGGCCTGCCTGGCGCCCGAGACCCGCGGCCGGAACATCTGGAGCGCGGCCTGATGGGCGCCATCCTCGAGCGCGCCGAGCAGTGCTGGTCGGGCGGCGTCGAGCCGCGCGAGTTCTGGAAGGCGACCGGCGCGACGGAGGAGATCGCCCCCGACGTCTTCTTCGTGCACGCCTTCGCCAACGTCACGGTGGTGCGCGCCGGGCGCGGGCTCGTGCTGGTGGACACCGCCAACTACGTGGGCCGCGACCGGACCTTCGCGGCGGTGCGCGCGATCGACCCGGGCCGGGTCCACGCCGCCATCTACACGCACGGCCACGCCGATCACGCCTTCGGGCTGCCGCCGTTCCTGGCCGAGGCGGCCGCCAAGGGCTGGCCGCGGCCCCAGATCGTCGGCCACCGGAGCGTGGCCGCCCGCTTCGATCGCTACCGCGCCACGCTCGGCTACAACGGGCTCATCAACGCGCGGCAGTTCTCCATCCAGGCTTCGTGGCCCACCGAGTACGACTACCCCGACACGGTCTACGATCAGGCGCTGCGCCTCGAGACCGACGGCGTGGCGCTCGAGCTGCAGCACGCGCGGGGCGAGACCGACGACGCCACGTGGGTGTGGTGGCCGGAGCGGCGCATCCTGTGGACGGGCGACCTCTTCATCTGGGTCGCGCCCAACGCGGGCAATCCGCAGAAAGTCCAGCGCTACGCCGCGGAGTGGGCGGCGGCGCTCCGCGAGATGGCGGCGCGCGGCGCGGAGCTGCTCATCCCCGGCCACGGCATGCCGATCGTGGGGCCCGAGCGCGTACGGCAGGCCCTCACCGACACCGCGGAGTGGCTCGAGGCGCTGGTGAGCCAGACGCTCGCACTGATGAACGCGGGAGCCACGCTGGAGGAGGTGCTGCACGCGGTCACGCCGCCCGCGCACCTGGCCGAGCGCCGGTATCTGCAGGCGGTGTACGACGAGCCCGACTACGTGGTGCGCAACCTCTGGCGGCTCTACGGCGGCTGGTACGACGGCGTGTCCTCGCATCTCAAGCCCGCTCCGGAGGCGGAGCTGGGCCGCGAGATCCTGATCCTGGCCGGCGGCATGGAGGGCCTGATCGCGCGGGCGCGCGCGCGGGCCGCCGAGGGCCGCCTGGCCCTGGCCGCCCATCTGATCGACTGGGCCGTCGCGGCCGAGCCGGAGCACCGCGAGGCCCACGCCGCCCGCGCCCGGATCTACGAGCGCCGCGCCGAGGACGCCCGCGCGCTCATGACCCGTGGCATCTTCTCCGCCACCGCGCGCGAATCCGCCGACAAGGCCCGCGATCCCCTCTCCCCTCCCGGGAAAGGGTCAGGGTGAGGGGTGGTCTTGGCCACCACCTACCGTCTCACCCCGAGCCCGCCGCGCCGCGAATCGGCTCGTTCGCCTGCTGCTGAAGCTCGGCCTGATGCCCGGCCCCACGTATCTGCTGACCGTTGCCGGCCGGCGCACCGGCCGCCCCCTGTCGACGCCGGTCACCTTGGTGGAGGAAGGCGACACCCGCTGGCTCGTGGCCGCGGATAGTGACGTGGCCTGGGTCCGCCGCGCCCGCGCCGCCGGCCAGATCACGCTGAGCCGAGGCAAGCACTCGGAGACCGTGCAGATCCGCGAGCTGAATCCGAGCGAAGCGGCCCCGGTCCTGCAGCGTTACATCGCGCGCGTCCCGATCACCCGCCCCTACTTCGACGCGAAGCCCGACTCCGCGCTGAGCGCCTTCATCGCGGAAGCCCCGCGCCACCCCGTCTTCCAGCTGGACTAGACGACTTCGTCGGTGCGGGCAAGGACCTCGCCGAAGCGGGCGAGGGCGGGCGGCGGGAGGGCCTTGTAGACCTCCGCGATGCGGAGGTTGATCTCGCGGTTGGCCAGGGCGAAGAGGCTCCGGCCCTCGGCATCGCCCTCCACCAGGAAGGGGCCGAGGCGGTCGACCTCGAGGACCCAGAGCGCCTGCGCGATGCCCAGCTCGCGCAGCCAGTGGACCTCGCGCACCCGGGTGATCCCGCGCCCGTAGGCCGCGCCCATGCCGTAGCCCACCGTGGTGAGGTACACCGCGCCGTGGGGCACGAACCACTCGCGATAGGCCAGCTCGGTGAGCCCGGCCTTGCCCACGATCACGCGCGCGCCCGAGCGCTCGAACCACGGGCCCATGGACTTGCCGAAGCGGAAGCTCGCGGTGGCGGTCACCGCCTCGACCACGTGGGTACCGTCCGGCCGCGTGGCCGCGGCGGGCGAGCAGTGGAAGTTCACGTTGGTCAGCGCGCGCACCGAGTCCGGGAACGCGACGGCCTTGTCCACCACCTGGCGGTAGACGCCCTCGCGCGCGGTGTAGAGCGCGCCGCTCAGGTACACCACGTCGCCCAGCTTGAGCGAGCGGATGGCCTCGTCCGACACGGGCGTGGTGAGGTGCACCTCGTCCATCGCGACGTCGTCGAGCCGGGCGATCATCCGGCCCATCACTCGATCCCCACGCGCCGATAGTAGTCGGTGAACCAGCCTGGGTCGCTCCGGAACTCGACTCGCCCGCCCGGATGGATGCGCGCGGTGGCCCGCCGTGACGAGAGGCAGAACTGATGGATGCCGATCGGCATGCCCCCGGTATGCGTGTAGGCCAGCTCCACGTGGGTGGCGACCACCATCGAGGTGCCCGCGAAGCCCATGGCGCCGATGCCGATGTAGTTGCCGAGCGCGGTCAGCTCGTCCTCCAGCGCCGCCGCGGCCGGATCGGGATTGCGGCTACCGACTATGCGTAGGCACGCCGCTTCTTTCCCCAGCCGCACGCAGGTGTCCTTGGCGCCGCCGATACCCACGCCCACGATCGCGGGCTGGCACGCCAGGCCCCGCTTGCCCGACTCGATCAGGGTGTCCACGAAGAAGCGCTTGATGCCGGCCACGCCATCGCCGGGGAACAGCATGCGGTAGTCGCTGCCGAAGAGCCCGCCCTTGTGCACGGTGGTCACGTCGATCCAGTCCGCGTGCGGCTCCACCGCGAAGGTGACCTCCGGGGCGTGCAGGCCCACATTGTCGTTGCGGTCCTCCCGGGTGAGCGGGTGGACGCGATTGGGCCTGAGCGGGATCGCCTGGGTGGCCTCCGCGGTCGCCTTGCGGAGCGCGCGCTCGAGCGCCACCAGCCCGCCCTCCACCACCGCCTCGTTGCCGAGCCGCACGTAGTAGCGCGGCAGCCCGGTGTCCGCGCACATCGGCCGCCGGTCGGCGGAGGCGATGTCCCAGTTGCCGAGCATCTGGTCGAGCACGAAGCGCGCGAGCCGATTCTGCTCCCGGTCCCGCGCGAGGCGCACGCCATCGCGATAGTCGGTCGGGATGTCGATCGCGGCGCGCGCGGTCAGCTCCCGCGCGGTATCCTCGATCAGCTTCGCCGGAATGCCTGCCATTTATCCAGAAGAGGCGGGGGCGAGGGCCAGGGCGGCGTGGCGGGGGGCGCGCCCGGTGCGTGGGGTTTCGAACAAGGGCGTGCTCCCCGCCACGCCGCCCTGGCCCTCGCCCCCTACCGCTTCCCCTGCTTCTCGTCGCGCCGGAGCTTGTACTCGACGGAGTCGACCAGCGCCTGCCAGGAGGCCTCGATGATATTGTCGGCCACGCCCACCGTGCCCCACGTGTCATTTCCATCGCCAGAGGTGATCAGCACCCTGGTCTTGGCCGCGGTCGCCTTCGACTCGTCGAGGATCCGCACCTTGTAGTCGAGCAGCGCCATCTCGCGCAGGTTCGGGTAGAAGTCCTCGAGGGCCTTGCGGAGGGCGTGGTCGAGCGCGTGGACCGGGCCGTTGCCCGAGGCCGCGGTGTGCTCCTCGATGCCCTTCACGCGCAGGCGCACGGTGGCCTCGGCCACCGGCTCGCCGTCGCCCGCGTCCTCCTCGACGATCACGCGATAGCCCTGCAGCTCGAAGTACGGC
>DATFGS010000477.1:0-20325 GCA_035249225.1 Candidatus Methylomirabilota bacterium
CGATGGCCAGGGTGGACGGCTCGTAGGGGCCGGGCCGGACGGTGGAGAACACGGTGACGTTCGCGGGCTTGCCGCCCAGCCAGGCCGGCGCGGAGCCGCCGCGCGTCTCCCCGCCCCCGCCGCCGCTCCCCGCGCAGCCCGCGAGGACCAGCAGCGCCAGGCCCGCCGCGACGCGACGGCTCACTTGCACTCTCCCACTCCGCGGGTGGCCCCGGTCTTCGGGAGCTTGCCCGCCACCATGGCCCCGCACTCGCGATCCCGCTCGATCGCCACCGGCTTGTCGGTGTCGACCGCGAACGCGCGCACGCAGTACTCCACCCGATCCACCTGCACCTTGAGGTAGAGCGGAGAGGCCGGATCGCGCGTGGCCACCCACGGCCCCTTGAAGTCCTTGCGGGTCACGTCCATCTGCGGCTGGCGCTTGTCCCGATCCGGGTTACAGTCGTAGAGTGTCACCTTCTCGGTGCGCAGCCCCTTGACGGTCCAGGTCTCCTCGGCGGCCACCGCGGGCGCCGCGCTCGCGCTCCCCAGGAGCAGCGCGATCCCGAGCCCCTCACGCCACCGCACGCGTCGTCCCCCCATCGATCGTCTCCTCGTGATCCCCGCGACGGCAGAGCGTGAAGAGCCAGTCCACCACGCCGAGCGCCCGCGGCCCGACGCCCCACTCCTCGGGTCGCGGTTGGGCTCGGCGGAGCGCGAAGTACTTCTCGGCCACCTCGTCGGCGTGCCGCATGAGATGCCGGGCGATCTCGAAGAACGCCACGTAGGCCACGATGTTGCGCGGGCCCAGGTTGATCGGCGGCAGGAAGCTCACCACCGCCGCGCCCACGAGCAGCACCGACGTCGCCACGAAGAGCACGTCCCGCGCGACCAGCGCCTTGTAGACGAAGTAGCCGGGCAGCACCACGAGCAGCAGGCCCGCCTCGACACCGTACCGGGTGTCGACGAGCAGGAACAGCGCGGCGGCCACCACCAGGATGCCGACGCCCAGGAGCGAGACCCGCAGGAACTGTCTAGCTGAGACCGGCGGGGGCGGGCGGGTGGCGGCCAGGTGGAGGACCGCGACCACGCCCAGGAGCAGCGGCACCAGGAGCAGCACCGCCGACAGGCTCGTCGGGGAGGCGAACGTGATCCCGATCAGCAGCAGGGCCACCCCGAGCGCGAGCCACTTGATCCCGGGCCGCACCCCGGCGAGCTGGACGAGCAGGGCCCGGGCGAACGCGGGCGGCTTGTCCACCAGCAGCAGCAGCACCACCGTGAAGAGGAGGAGCAGGCCGTTGACCACGCTCGAGAGCGAGAGCCCGTGGTGATCGGCGCGCTTGTACGCGGCCTTGAAGGTCACCAGGTTGTCGTAGGCCATCGCGTGGAGGTAGACCCCCGGGAGATCGTCGTAGACCGGCGAGATCACCCGGTCGCCCACCATCTGGAAGTTGCCGCCGTAGAAGATCGCCTTCTTCTCGACCGCCTTCTGCACGCCCTCGTTGCGGGGACCGAGGAGGTGGAGCACCGAGATCGTGTTGGTGTGCGGGCACGTCCGCTTGGCCGCGAGCGGGTTCTCGCGGAGGATGTTGACCAGGTGGCGGAGCGCACCCTCGCTCGTGCAGTGCATCCAGCTCTCGTTCAGGTCGGAGGCGAGGTTGCCCCAGATGATCTCCATCGGCTGGGCGTCCTCCGGCCGCACCCGTGGCCTGGACTCGACGCGGGCGTACACGTCGTACATCGCGAAGGCGGGGGTCCACGTGAACGCGGAGCCGCCGCCCCCGTGCGCGTAGGTGAGCACCCCGCTCACCCCGCGCTCGACGTCCATCTGCGCGTTCGCCGCCTCCGCGCACTCGAGCAGCGCCGGGTTGACCCGCGCGCCCTTCTCGCGCTCCCGGCCCGGAGCGGGCGCGGCCAGGAAGACCGGCACCTTCCCTCCCGCGCTCAGATCGCAGATCGCGCGCGCGAGCAGCGCCTGATCCTCGGGGCTGCGCGCGTCGATGAAGGCGAAGTCCACGAACACCGCGCGCGGCCCGTAGCTGGCGAGCGCCTCGAGCACCTCGGCGTGGCGCGCGTAGGAGACCGGGAAGGACTCGCCGAGCTCGGCCAGGTTCTCCTCCCGGAACAGCACCACGGTGGTGTCGAGCTGCCCGGTGGGCGGGTACGCGTACTTCACGATGCCATTGACGATGGCCTGCGACCACGGAGTCAGGTGGAGCGAGATGCCGTGAAACATGAAGAGCACCACGCCCACCGAGGACAGGAAGACGAACTGGGCGATCGCACGCGCCGCGGGGCCGGGCCTCCGGACGCCGACGGCAGCGGGCTCGATGACCGCCGATCCGTCTCCTGCGAGGGGCTGACTCACGCGACCTCCTCCCGGAAGGTCCCAACAGTCTAGTTGGAAATCGGCCGCCGTCAAGTGAGACGGCGCCCTTGCGACGCTGCCGGCCATGTGCTAGACGAGGGGGCCACCGACCCTCCGATCCCCGTGCCGGGAGATGAGCATGCGCATGATCGCCGCCCCCCACCGTCGCACCGCCGTCGTGCTGCTGGCCGTCGCCCTGGTGGGCGGCTGCGTGTCCCAGGACTACTACCGGGCCACCGGCCAGAGCGCGGCGTCCGGGGCCATGCAGGGCGTCCGAGACGGCATCCCCGGCATCGAGGCGCCGCTCCGGCACGCCTTGCGCGGGGCCCTCGTGGACGACCCGGCGCTCAAGGAGGCCGCCCGCGACATGACCCGGTCCGCGGTGGACGTCCTCGAGACCCGCCTCGGCTCACCCGAGATGCGCCGCCAGGTCGACGCGCTGGTGGCCCAGGCGATGGAGCGCCTCCAGCGGGACGGCGACGAGACGGTCCGCGGCCTCATCAAGGCCGCGGGCGGCACGCTGGAGGCGGAGCTGCGCCGGGTCGCGACGGCCAGCATCCTGGCCTCCACCACCACCCTGCGCGACTCCCTCGAGCGCGACGTGACCCCGGCCGCCCAGCGACTGGCCAGCCGGATGGGGGAGGAGCTGGTCGTCTCGATCGTCAAGGGGCTGGAGGGGCCGCTCCAGAAATCGATGCTCCAGGCCGGGCGCAACATGTCGCAGGCCCTGATCAAGGGCGCGGCCGAGGGCGCCGACGATCCGATCAACCAGGCGGGCTTCGGCGGGCTCACCAACCACGTGATGCTGCAGGCGGTGCGCGGGGCGCGGCAAGGCATGACCGAGGGCCTCCCCGACCAGGCGCAGGTCGCGCTGATCTCCGGGATGGTCCTGCTCGCGGCGCTGGTGCTCGCGAGCAGCGGCGGCCTCGCCTTCTTCTGGTGGCGCTACCAGCAGTCGGCCAAGACGCTGACGATCGTGGCGAAGAGCATCAACAATCATCAGTCGGGCGCGCTCAAGGACGCGATCATGAAGAGCACCCACGACAACTACGTGGGGCCGTGGTTCAGCAGCTTCCTGAAGCGCCGCGGCCTCTGAACCCTCCCGGCGGGAGCCGTCAGTCGGCCAGCAGCGCGTCGAGGGCCCGCGGGTCCACCGGCTTGGCGAGGTGGACGTCGAAGCCGGCCTCGCGCGTCTTCTGGCGGTCCCCGTCGGTCCCGTACCCGGTGAGCGCGACGAGCCGGAGGGGGCCCAGCTCGTCCATCTTCCGGACCCGGCGCGCCACGTCGTAGCCGCTCATCCCGGGCAGCCCGAGGTCGAGGAAGACCACGTCGGGACGGTAGCGCTCGATCTCGTCGAGGGCGCTCGGCCCGTCGTGCGCGGTGCGGACCTCGTGGCCGCGCAGGCGCAGGAAGAGGGCCAGCGAGTCGGTGGAGTCCTGGTGATCGTCGACCACCAGGATGCGGCGGGCGGGGCCGGCGGCCGCCACGGTCTCCGCCGGGTCGGCGGCCGGCGCGGGCTCGGTGGCCCCCGCCACCGCCAGGCGCGGCAGGCGGATGGTGAAGGCGCTGCCGAGCCCGGGGCCCGCGCTCGCCGCCTCCACGCGCCCGCCGTGCATCTCCACCAGCCGGCGCACCAGGGTCAGGCCGAGGCCGAGGCCGCCCTGCTTGCGCTCGAGCGAGCGATCGGCCTGGATGAACAGGTCGAACACGTGGGGCAGCAGCGCGGGATCGATGCCCACCCCGCTGTCCTCGACCACGATCACGATCTCGTCCGCCTCGGCGCGCGCCCGCAGCCGGACGCGGCCGCCGTCCTCGGTGTACTTGATCGCGTTGTCGAGGAGGTTGCCGACCACCTGGGCCAGCCGCGCCGGGTCTCCGTCCACCCAGCCCACGTCCTCGGGCACGTCCACCTCGAGCGTCTGCCGCCGGCTCTCCGCGGGCGGGCGCGCCGCCTCCACCGCCTGGGCCAGGACCGCGGCCACCGAGACGGTCGCGCGCTGCAGCGTGATCTTGCCCGACGTGATGCGGGAGACGTCGAGCAGATCGTCCACGAGCCGGGTCATGAGCCCGACCTGCCGCTCGATGACGCTCGCGACCCACCGCACCCGGTCGTCGCCCGTCCCGAGCAGCGCCAGGGTGTGGGCCGCGTTGCGGATGGGCGCGAGCGGGTTGCGCAGCTCGTGGGCGAGCATGGCGAGGAACTCGTCCTTGCGCCGGTCCGCGTCCTCCAGCCCGCGCTCCGAGCCCCGCCGCGCGGTGATGTCGCGGAAGACCAGCACCACGCCGACGATGCGCCCGTGCGCGTCCCGGATCGGGGCCCCGCTGTCGTCGATCGGCAGCTCGGCGCCGTCCTTGGCGATCAGCACGGTGTGGTTGGCGAGGCCCACGATGGTGCCGAGGCGGATCACCTTGCTGACCGGGTTCTCCACCGTCTCCCGCGTCGCCTCGTTGACGATGCGGAACACCGCGTCGAGCGGCTCGCCGAGCGCCTCGCCGCCCCAGCCGGTCAGGGCCTGCGCCACCGGGTTCAGCAGGGTGACCCGCCCCTGCGCGTCGGTCACCACCACCGCGTCGCCGATGCTGCTGAGCGTGGTGCGGAAGCGCTCGCGCTCGGCGTGCACGACGTCGGCCGCGCGCTGGCGGGCGGCCAGGTTGCGCGCGACGAGCGCGATGACCATCGCGACGAGCGCGAGCCCCAGCCCGAGGCCCACCACCGTGCTGGCGAGCGCGGCGCGGGTATTGGCGCGCGAGGCGGTCTCCCGCCGGGCGAGCAGCGCGCGCTCGAGCTGCTGCATGCCGAAGACCTCGTCGCGCACCAGGTCCATCAGGCGCTTGCCCTCGCCCTGCAGGAGGTACTGGCGGGAGAGCGCGAGCGCCCGGCTCTTGTCGGGCTCGGCCTGGAAGCGCTCGATGCCCTGCCGGAGCACCGCCAGCCGCTCGGCGGCGAGCTGCTCGAGCTTGAGCACGTGCGCGGTCTGCGGCGGATTGTCGATGGTGAGCTGCCGGAGCTGCTCGAACCGCCCGGGAATCCGCGCCAGCGCCTGCTCGTAGGGCTCGAGGTAGACCCGCTCGCCGGTCAGCAGGTACCCGCGCTGGCCGGTCTCCGCGTCCTTCAGGGTGGAGACCACCCGCTCGAGGTGGTCGAGCACCTCGTGGGTGTGGGACACCCACTGCACGGCGGTGGCGACCTCGCGGATGTTGTGCAGCGTCAGGACCGCGTCGACGAGGAGCGCGGCGACCAGCAGGGCCATCGCGGCGGTCTGGCCGCGGGTCAGGCTCCAGGGCATGGGGGCCGACCGGCTCCCGTCAGCGGCCGCCCGCGAGGGCCGGCGCCACCTCGGCCAGGAACCGCTTGAGCTGGCCGCGCTGGTCCCACGACGTGAGCCGGAGCGCGATGTGACCGAGCCCCGCCTCCGCGTAGTCGCGCAGCTCGGCGACGCACTGGGCCGGACTGCCCGCCACCGTCCAGCCCTCCACGAAGGCGGGCGAGAACTTGGACGTGTAGTAGGTGTCGAGGAACGTCTTGCTCTCCTCGAGGGCCTGCTGCCGGTCCTCGTTGATGTTGATGTTGTGGTAGAGCGCGCTGCCGAGGGCGTCGGGGTTGCGGCCCTCCTCCCGCGCCATCTTCGCGATGCGCGCCCACTGCTCGCGGAACTGGGCCGGGCTCACCTTGTTGGTCATCCAGCCGTCCGCGTAGCGGGCCACCCGGCGGAAGCCGCGCTCGACCGCCGCGTCGGACGCGCTGGCCCCGCCCTTCCAGGTGAGACCGGTCGGGTTGCTCGCGATCCAGATCGGGCACGGCCGCTGGGCGGGCCGGGGCTCGATCTTGACGCCCTCGAACTGGTAGAACTCGCCCTGGTGCGAGACCTTCTCGCCGCTCCAGACCTTCCGGAGGATCTGGATGCCCTCTTCCATGCGGCCCACGCGCTCGCTCGAGCGCACGCCCATGACCTTGTGCTCGAGAGCCTGCGCGGCGCTCTGCTCGTCGGGCCCGCCCAGGCAGACCGCGAGCCACGCCCGTCCGCCCGAGAGCAGGTCGAGGCTCGCCCACTGCTGCGCGAAGAGCAGCGGGTGGCGGTGCACGAACGTGGCGAGGCAGCCCACCGCGAGCTTGAGGCGCGACGTCGCGCCGGCCAGCGCGGAGAGCAGCGCCACCGCCTCGAGGCGCGGCTTGGCCAGGAGGCTGTCGCCCACCCAGAGCGCGTCGAAGGCGCCCGACGTCTCCGCCTGCTGCGACAGCTCGATCAGATCGCGGGCCTGGATCGCGCCCAGCACCACCGCTCGATTCGCCAGGATCAGCCCGAAGGTTGCGCGCGCCATGGACGACCTCCCCCGCGTCAATTTAGGGGTCACGACGGGGCACGTCAAGCGCGAGGCTCCGCTCGCCGACGGCGCCGCGCGACCCGGAACTTTCTACCCGGATTGACGCCCGGGTGAGTCCTCGGCTACGGTTTGCCCCGGATACCAGATCGATGATCGCTCGGCCGGCCTTCCCGGTGGTCTCCGCCTGACCTGGTTCGCGCTGTCGCTCGGCGCGGCGCTCACCCAGGCCGTGCAGTTCGCGGTCGTCAAGGGCCGGGCGCGGGAGATCCCCCCGCTGGTGATCGTCGCGTGGACGCAGGGCGTGGCGTGCCTCGCGTGGGTGGGCTTCTTCCTGATCTCGGGCCACGCGTTCGTGCCGCCCGGCGTGGCCTGGCCTGCGATCGCCGCGTCCTCCCTGCTCGTGATCGGCATGAGCGGCCTGCTCGCGCGGGCGAGCGCGCGGGGCGACATCTCCATCGTGGGGCCGATCCTGGCCTTGAGCCCGATCTTCACGATCCTGCCGGACGCGGCGCTCTCGGGCGGGTGGCCGAGCGCGCTCGGCTGGGTCGGCCTGGCCCTGTCGCTGGCCGGCACCGTCAGCCTCTCGGGCGGGCCGGGGGCCGCGGGCCTGCTCGGTCGCGTCCGCGTCCTCTTCGCGCGCGGCGACGCGCTCGACGCGCTCGGCGCCGCGTTCTTCCTGGGCTTCCTCGCCGCGGTGGACCGCTGGGCCGCGCTGGCCCTCGGCCCGCCGAGTTACCTCGTGGCCTCGCACGGCACCACCGCGGTGGTGACCACCCTGACCGTGCTGCTGGTCAACCCGCGCGGGCTCGCCGCGAGCGTCGCGCCGCGCAACCTGATCACGCTGGTGGGCCACGGGCTCCTGGGCGTCACCGGCACCGGGATGCAGACGCACGCGCTCACGATGGCGCCCGCGGCCTACGTGAACGCGATTCGCCGCATGTCGGCGGTTCTCGCGGTCCTCCTCGGCCGCACCCTCTTCGGCGAGCCCGACCTCGCCCGCCGCCTCACCGCCGCCCTCCTCGCCTGCCTGGGCGCGGCCTGCCTCCTCCTCGCCCGCTAGGCCCGGATCAGTCGTAGAGGTGGCAGGCGGTGAGGCGGCCGGAAGTTGGACGGAGGGCGGGAGGGTCGGTGGCGCAGCGGGGCATGACGTGCGGGCAGCGCGGGTGGAAGCGGCAGCCCGCGGGCGGCGTGAGTGGGCTGGGCACCTCGCCCGAGAGCACGACGTCCTCGCGGGGCGTGTCGAAGTCGATCGGCAGCGCCGCCGCGAAGAGCGCCTGCGTGTACGGATGGCGCGGCTCGAGCGCCACCGCCGCCGCGTCGCCCCACTCCACGATCTGGCCGAGGTACATCACCGCGATGGTGTGGCTCATGTGCGCCACCGCGGCCAGGTCGTGCGCGATGAACAGGTACGACACGCCCAGCCGCTCCTGGAGATCGCGCAGCAGGTTCAGGATCTGCGCCCGGATGGAGACGTCGAGCGCGGAGACCGGCTCGTCCAGCACCACGAGCCGCGGGGACAGGGCGAGCGCGCGCGCGATCGCCACCCGCTGCCGCTGGCCGCCGGAGAACTCGTGCGGGAAGAGCTCGGCCGCGCGCGCGGGCAGGCCGACCAGGTCCAGCAGCTCGAGCACGCGCCGGCCGCGTGCGGTCCGGTCCATCGGCTCGTTGATCACGAGGGGCTCGGCGACGATGGCGCCCACGCGCATGCGCGGGTCGAGCGACGCGTAGGGATCCTGGAACACCGCCTGGATCGACTTGCGGTAGCGCCGGAGCCCGGCGCGGTCGAAGCCCAGCACGTCCTCGCCCTGGAAGCGGATGGCTCCCGCGGTCGGCCGCTCGAGCCCCAGCACCAGCTTGGACGTCGTGGTCTTCCCGCAGCCCGACTCGCCCACCAGCCCGAGCGTGGTCCCGGCCTCGATCGTGAACGAGATCGAGTCGACCGCGCGGACCAGTCCGGTGGACCGGCCCAGCACCCCGCGGCGCACCGGGAAGTGCTTGGTCAGCCCGTCCACCTCGAGCAGCGCGCTCACGCCGGCGTCTCGAGCCAGCAGCGCGCGACGTGCCCGTCGCCGACCGGCCGCTCGGGCGGCGCCTCCACCCGGCACCGCTCCATGACGTGCGGGCAGCGCGGGGCGAAGGCGCAGCCGGGGGCGAGCCGCGCCAGGTCCGGCGGCTGGCCCTCGATGGCGGTGAGGCGGCCCGTGCGCGCGCCCAGGCGCGGGATGGACTCGAGCAGCGCCCGGCTGTAGGGATGCGCGGGGCGCGTGAAGAGGCGCCGCACCGGCCCCATCTCCACGATGCGCCCGGCGTACATCACGGCCACCCGGTCGCAGATCTTCGCGACGATCCCGAGATTGTGCGTGACGAAGATCAGGGCGAACCGGTGCCGCTGCTGCAGCTCCTTGAGCAGGGCCAGGTACTGAGCCTGGATCGTGAGGTCGAGGCTGGTGGTCGGCTCGTCCGCGATGAGCAGCCGCGGGGGCGCCGCGATGGCCATGGCCCCCACCACCCGCTGGCGCATGCCGCCCGAGAGCTGGTGCGGGAACGCGCGCAGCCGCTGGGCGGGCGACGGGATGCGCACCGCGGCGAGCAGCGCGGCCGCCCGGTCGGTCAGCGCCGCCCCGCGGAGGCCGTGATAGAGCGCGACCGGCTCGCGCATCTGCATGCCGATCGAGAACACCGGGTTGAGCGAGCTCATCGGGTCCTGCAGGATCATCCCGATCCGCCGGCCGCGGATCTCCCGCATCTCGTCCTCGGACCGGGTCAGGACGTCCAGACCGTCGAGCAGCACCTGCCCGCCCAGGATGCGCGCGGCGGGCCGCGGCACCAGCCGCACCAGGCTCAGGCACGTCATGCTCTTGCCCGAGCCCGATTCGCCGACGAGCCCGAGCGTCTCCCCTTCCCCGATCGCGAAGGAGACCCCGTCCACCGCCCGCACCGTGCCCCAGCGGGTGACCAGGTGGGTGCGAAGATCGCGGACGTCGACCACGGCAGGCGTCACGGGGGGCGGCGTCACGGGGGGCGGCGTCACGGCGGGCCGGGCGCTCTCAGAGCTGGCGCAGCTTCGGGTCGAAGGTGTCGCGCAGCCAGTCCCCGAGCAGGTTGAAGGCCAGCACGACGAGGAGGATGGCGAGCCCGGGGAAGAGCGATACCCACCACGCGCTCGTCACCACGTCCCGGCCCTCCGCGATCATGGAGCCCCAGGCCGGGGTGGGCGGGGGGATGCCCGCGCCCAGGAAGGACAGCGAGGCCTCCACGATGATCACATAGCCGATCTGGAGCGTCACCAGCACCAGCAGCGTGCCGAGCGTGTTCGGCAGGAGATGCCGCGTGATGATGCGCCAGGCCCCCGCGCCCGCCAGCCGGGCCTGGGCGATGAAGTCGAGCTGCATCAGGGTCAGCACCTGGCCGCGCATGACCCGCGCGTAGCGCGCCCAGAGGATCACCGCGATGGCGACCACCACGTTGGTGAAGCTCGGGCCGACCGTGACCGCCAGGATCAGGGCGAGCAGGATGACCGGGAAGGACATCGTCGCGTCGGTGACCCGCATCAGCACCGCGTCCACGCGGCCGCCGTAGTAGCCCGCGGTGAGGCCGACCGCCGCGCCGAAGGCGCTGGCGAGCAGCACCGTGATCACGCCCGCCGAGAGCGAGATCCGCGAGCCCCAGACGATGCGCGAGAGCATGTCGCGGCCCAGCCGGTCGGTGCCGAGGGGATGCGCCCAGCTTCCGGCTTCCTCCCACACCGGGGGCTTGAAGCGGTTCCGGAGCGACTGCGCGTGCGGGTCCGGCAGGCCCAGCAGCGGGGCGACCAGGGCCATCAGCAGGAAGAGGCCGATCACGCACGCCGGGAACATGGGCAGCCGCCACCCGCGGGAGGCGGCCGCGGGGGCCGCGGTCTCGGGGAGCGCGAAGGCGGCGGGCTCAGCGGGCATAGCGGATGCGCGGGTCGATCCACGCGTAGAGGCAGTCCACGCAGAGGTTCACCACCGCGACGATCGCGGCGGTGGTCAGCACCACCGCCTGGATCACCGGGAAGTCGCGCGAGCTGATGCCCTCGTAGGCCAGCCGCCCGATGCCCGGCCACGCGAACACCGTCTCGACCACGATCGCGGTGGTCACCAGGATCGCGAAGTAGATCCCCGCGAAGGTGACCACCGGGATCAGCGCGTTCCGGAGCGCGTGCAGCCAGATGACCCGGCGCTCGGCCACCCCCTTCACCCGCGCCAGCTTCACGTACTCCGAGTCGAGCACCTCCAGCATGCCGGAGCGGAGCAGCCGCATGAGGCCGGCCACCACGAACCAGCCCAGCGTGAAGCCGGGCAGCACGTAGCTGGAGAAGCCGGCGATGCCGCCCGCGGGCAGCCACTGCAGCCGGCCCGCCACGAACTCCACCAATAGAATGGCCACCCAGAAGGTGGGCAGCGACTGCCCGAGCACCGAGATCACCTGGGCCGCGCGATCGAGCCCGGTCCCCTTCTTCACCGCGGCCATGATGCCGAGCGGAAACGCCATCGCGAGCGAGACGCCCATCGCGAAGGCGGCGAGCTTGAGCGAGTTGGGCAGGCGCTCGCGGATCAGCTCGCTCACCGGCCGCCGCGCGCGCAGCGAGACGCCGAAGTCGCCGGTGACCGCGCGTCCCACGAAGGAGAGGTACTGCTCGACGTACGGGCGGTCGAGCCCCAGATAGCGGCGCGCGTTTTCGAAGTCCTCCTGGGACGCCGACATCGGGAGGATCAGGTAGAGCGGATCCCCGGTCGCCCGCGCGAGCACGAACACCACCACCGAGACGATCGCCAGCGCGACGAGCGACTGGATCAGCCTGACCGCGACGAAGCGCAGCATGGCGCGGCCTCGCGCGCCGGGTTATTTCCCGGAGGCAAGCTGATCGAAGAAGAGATCGTACATGACGCTGCCCACGTTCCACTTGCCGAGGCTCTTGGACGTGGCGTACGGCGAGTGCAGGTAGACCACCGGCACCCCGTAGTGCTCGCCGCGCAGCCGCGTGTAGACGTTGCGCATCAGGGCGTTGATCTTCTCCCGGTCCGTCTGGCGCATCACCTGCGAGAGCATCCCGTCGATCTCGGCGTCGTTGACCGTATCGGAGGGCTTGGACGCCGAGTAGGCCTGCTTCTCGAGCAGGGCGTACGCCCCGATCCAGTCCCGGTTGGCGATGTTGAAGTAGCCCACCGCGCCGGGGGCGCTGCGGTCGAACCACGCCTTCCGGAAGGCCGGATAGTCGACCGGGATCAGCCGCGTCTTGATCCCGAGCTTCTCCCAGTAGCCGGCCACCGCCTCCGCCATCGTCTTGCCCTCGGGGAGCCCGGGGAGCTGGTAGGCGTACATGTCCAGATTGAAGCCCCCGCCCACCCCCGCGTCGGCCAGCAGCTTCTTGGCGCGCGCCACGTCGTAGGGGTACGCCATGTCCTGCGTCGGCTTGAACCCCACGTCCTTGAAGGACCAGGAGAGGCCGAGCGGGACGGACGCGGGTTCCGCCTTGCCCCCGAAGATGGACTGGGAGATCTCCGCGCGATCGAGCGCCAGGTTGAGCGCCTCCCGGACCCGCTTGTCCTTCGACGGCCCCACCCGTCCGTCCGGCCCCAGGACCCACCACATGGTGAGGATGGCCTCCTCGCGGCGGTAGTGGATGGGGAATCCGTCCTTCTCCACGTCCTTGACCCGCTCGCGGCTCAGCTCGACCACGTCCACCTCGCCGCGGCGCAGGAGCGCGATGCGGGTCGTCTCCTCGGGCACGAGGCGGAAGGTCATCGTCTTGTACTTGGGCGTGCCGATCCGCCAGTGGCTGTCCCCCGCGGTCAGGGTGATGTGCGAGCCGGTCACCTGCTCCACGAACTTGTAGGGCCCGCTGCCGACCGGCTTGCGCGCGAAGACGTCGTCACCCACCGATTCGATGTACTTCTTCGGCACGATCATGCCCTCGGTGGACAGCGACCGGGACAGGTAGAGCGGGATGATGAGGGTGGGCTCCTTGGTCACGATGACCACCCGGTCGGGGGCCGGCGTCTCGATGTCCTGGATCAGGGTCCGCAGGGGCCCCGCGTATCCGGTGGTGGAGCGCTTGCCGATAGCGCGCACGAGGCTGAACTTCACGTCCTCGGACGTCAGCTCGTCGCCGTTGTGGAACTTGACGCCTTTCCGCAGGTGGAATGTCCAGCGCTTGAAGTCCGGGGAGTTCTCCCAGCGGGTGGCGATCCCGCCCTCGCGGGAGGGCTGGCCGTCCGGCGTCGTGCCCACCAGGTAGTCGAACATCATCGAGAGGTAGTACTTCACCAGGTGCCCGCCCAGCGGCGGATCGAGCACCTCGGTCGCGAAGCTCGACAGAGCGATCGTGAGCTCGGTCTTGGGCTGGGCCCAGCCCGTTCCGACCGCGACCATGCCCAGCAGCGCCAGGACCAGCAGGAACACTCGGACCATCGCGATCGCACGCTTCATGTCGGACGCTCCTCGGTTGGGGGACCGGTGAACTTGCACTTGCCGGGAGACCTTAGCCCGGGAGGGGGCCCGACGGCAAGCCCCGCCCGCGGGCGGGTCAGTCCTGAGGGGCGCTGGACTTGGTGAGGTCGAGGACGGCGGGCAGCTGCGGGGACTGGCGGGACAGCTCGAGCCGGGTGATGCGGGACATGTTCCGGACGATGTCGCGGATCTGCTCGGCCGACTTGATCGCCCGGTTGACGTAGGCGGTCGCCGGCTCGGGCACCTGCCCGCGCGTCACCATGAGCTGCAGGCTCGCGATGATGACGGTGAGCGGGTTGTTGATCTCGTGGGCGGTCGCGAGCGCGAGCTGGCCGACGGAGCGCAGGGCCTCCGCCTCCCCCGCCCGGGCGTCGGACCGCTTGATGTCGGTGATGTCGTGGGCGTGGCCGAGCACGTAGTCCGCCCCCCCGGGCTCCCGGCCGCGCACGTTGCTGTAGCTCCAGATCCGTTCGTCCCCCCCGCGCGTCACCACGAGCATGAGCCCCTGGTCGCTCACGTCGTGCTGGATCCGGGCGAGGTACTCGGGGAAGAGATGCCGGACCGCGGGGGCGAGCAGGTCGCCCAGGCTGCGGCCGACCAGCTCGTCCGGCGCGTACCCGAGGCGCTCCGCGGCGGCGCGGTTGACCGAGAGCAGGATCCCGGCCAGATCGTGGGTGCAGATCAGGCCGCGGCTCTGCTCCACCAGCTCGCGATAGCGCTCCGGGGACAGCTCGACGGGAGGCACCGGGATCCTCCGCTCAGGCCGGGGAGAATGCGCGCTGCACCGCGCCGACCAGGTCGGCGATGGTGAACGGCTTGGCGAGCACCGGCACGCCGCTCTGCCGGAGGAACTCGTCGTACTCCTCGGCCTCCGCGTAACCGGTGACGAACACGAGGTGGCTCTGCGAGGCGGGATAGCGGCGCTCGACCTCGTGGAAGAGCCCGCGCCCGTCGAGCTTCGGCATCGCGAGATCGCTCACGATCGCCGAGTAGACGTTCTCGGCGAGGAGCCGGAGCGCGTCCGTGCCGTCCACCGCGGTATCCACGTGCTCCCATTCCTCCCGCAGGATCTCCGCCTCGAGCTCCCGGACGTTCGTCTCATCCTCGACCACCAGAATGCGCGGCTCGGACACTGGCTGCTCCTCTCGACAACGGAAATGGCCGGGCTCGGAGGCCGGGCGCCGCATTTTCGTGCAAGAAGTGCACCACCGCCCCCGCTAACCAAATCAGGACGTTACATGGGGCGCCCGCGCGCGCCACTGCTGGGAAGTGTCAGTGCGGGCGCGTCGCGGGTCACCCGGCGGCGCGGCGTCCGATCAGGGGGCGCGCTTGCGGGCGGATCGCGTCTCGGCTTCCTCGACGGAGTGCGACGCGGTCAGGGTGGTATCCCGCTTGGCGATCTCGGCGAGCAGCTGGTAGTGCCGGTGCAGCGTCGCCACCTCGTTCTCGGTGAGATCCTCGACGTTGATCAGCCGATTGCTCGCTCCCTGCAGCACCGCCACGATCTCGTTGAGCTTCAGATGGATCGCCAGCGAGTCCTTGTTCTGCGAGCGCTGGATCAGGAAGACCATGAGGAAGGTGATGATGGTGGTGCCGGTATTGATCACGAGCTGCCAGGTGTCCGAGAAGTGGAAGACCGGCCCGAGCAGCGCCCAGAGGATGATGACCCCGACCGCGCCCGCGAAGGCCTGCGAGCTGCCCGTCCACACCGTGACCGCCCGCGCCGAGCGCTCGAGCCACAGGCTCCTGTCCGTGTTCCGCCGCCTGGCCATCGTTGGGCCTCCTCCGTTCCTCAGCTCATCGGCCAGCGCGACCGCGGAAAGGACACGCCGGTGCGCGCCTGCAGCCGCTCGCCGATCTCCTGCACGCGGGCGTAGAGGCGCGCCTCGTCCACGAAGCGCTGCCGGTAGGCGTCCACCACCACCCGCCCGTCGATCACCACGGTGTGCACGCTGCGGCCGTCCGCGTTGTAGACCAGGTTGTTGACCGGGTTCCAGAGCGCCTGCCATTCCGGGCGCATGGTGTCGAAGCAGACGAGATCGGCCTTCTTCCCGACCTCGATCGAGCCCAGCTCGTCGCCCAGCCCCATCGCCTGCGCCCCCTGGATCGTCGCCATCTCGAGGGCGGTCTCCGCGGGGATCAGGTGCGTGTCCTGGCGCGCGTCCTTGTACTGGATGGCCGCCATGTTCATGGTGCGAACCATGTCGAGATGATTCGAGTTGTTGGGCGAGTCGCAGCCGAGCGCGATCTTCACCCCGCGCGCCAGGAACTCCGGCATGCGCCCGTGCTGCGGGACGCCGCGCCCGCCCTTGGCCGCGGTGACCGGGCACATCGCGACCGCGGTGCCGGTCCGCGCCACCGCGTCGATCTCCGCCTCGTCGAGGCCCAGGCAGTGCGCCAGCAGCACGTTCGGGCCGAGCACTCCGATCGATTCGAGGTACGCGGTCGGGCTGTGCCCGTACCGGCCCACCGCGTCCGCGCGCGCCTTGACCCCGCTGTTGTGGTGCAGGGTGAGGCCGACGCCGCGCTCGTCCACCACCCGCTTGAGCGCCTGCAGCAGGCCCGCGCTGCACGTCTCGTAGGAGAACGGCATCGCCCAGGCCCGGATCCGCCCGTCGAGCCGGCCGTTCCACTTCTCGATGAACGACGTGGTGCGGGCCGCCGCCTCCGGCGCCGGGTACCGCGGCAGCTTCCAGGGCGCTTCCTGATCGGTCACCGCCTCCCCGAGCACCACCCGGATCCCCGCGTCCTCGTAGGCCTGCAGGCACGCGTCGGGGAACTGCGTGCTCCCCGGGTCGAGGAAGCACACCGTCCCGTTGCGGACCAGCTCGACCAGCCCCAGCAGGGTCGCGTGGTACTCCTCGTCCTCGGTCATCGCCGATTGCAGGTTGAAGACGTGGAGCAGCGGGCTCGCCTGCTCGTCGGGAAAGATGCCGCGCACCGGGTGCGCGTAGCTGATGTGCATGTGCCCGTTGAAGAAGCCGGGGGTGATCACGAGGTGGCGCCCGTCGATGACGCGCTCGGCCGGCGCGTCGGCCAGCTCGGCCGCCTTGCCCACCCCGCGGATGCGGCCGCCCTCGATGAGGACGGCGCCGTCCTGGATGATCCGGCGCTGGCGATCGACGGTGAGAATGTACCGCGCGTGATCGATCTTGAGACTCGACATGGGGCGCCGCCTCCCGGAACGGGGATGATGAGCCGGTCGGAGTCTACGCTCGGCGGACGGGCCTTGTCCATCGGCGGCCGCGCGATGCTATGGTCGGGCGGCATGACGCCCGCCCATCTCGCCCTCGCGCTCCTCGCGGTGGTCATCTGGGGTCTCGCCTTCGTCGCGACTCGATGGGCGCTCGACGATTTCTCGCCGCCGCAGCTCACCGCGCTCCGCTTCCTCGTCGCGGCCGCGCCCGCGCTGGCGCTCGCGCGACCGCGGGTGCCCTGGCGGATCCTCGTCCCGATCGGACTCACGCTCTTCATGGGCCAGTTCCTCCTGCAGTTCTTCGGCATCGCGTCGGGGATGCCCCCCGGCCTCGCCGCGATCGTGGTCCAGACCCAGGCCCTGTTCACCATCCTCTTCGCGGCGCTGGCCCTGAACGAGCGCCCAAGCCGGCGCGAGTGGACCGGCATCGCGGTGGCCTTCACGGGCCTCGCCCTGATCGCCCTCACCGTCGCTCGCGACCTGACGGTGGCGGGCCTCGCGCTGACCGGGCTCTCCGCGATGAGCTGGGGCGTGGGCAACGTGCTCGTGAAGCGGCTCCCGCCGGTGGACATGCTGCGCCTCATGGTCTGGCTGAGCCTGATCCCGCCGCTGCCGTCGCTCGCGCTGTCCCTCGCGCTCGACGGCCCGCACGGGCTCGTCGGCGCGCTCGCGGCCAGCTCGTGGCTCGGCCGCGCCTCCGCGCTGTACCTCGGCCTGATCGCGACCGTGCTCGCGTACGCGATCTGGGGCGGCCTCCTGCGCCGCCATCGTGCCGCCACCGTGGCCCCGTTCGCGCTCCTGATCCCGTTCGTCGCGGCCTACGCCTCATCGCTCGCGTTCGGCGAGCGGTTCGGCCCGCTCCGCCTCGCCGGCATGGGGCTGGTCCTGCTCGGCCTCGCGGTGATCGTGGTGCCGGGGCGCGGCGGGCCGGCGCCCCGGTAAATCCGCCCCGGAAAGAACTACCCGCCCGCGGCCGGGCCTCCGGGGCCGGCGGCGGAATGACGCCCTCGCGGCGGGGATTTGGCTCCATTCGGCCCCCATCGTGCCTGGCACGTCGGTTGCCTGTTGGTACTCGGCGCCATGGCGGAAGCGGAAGACTTCGAGCACGTCGCGCAGTTCTACGAGGCGGACCCGCCTCTCGCCGACTCCCTCGCGCGCTTCATCGGCGAGGGCCTCGCGGCCGGGGAGGCCGCGATCGTGGTCGCCACCCGCGAGCATCGCGAGGAGCTCGAGCGGCGCCTCCGCGCGGCGGGCGTGGATCTGGACGCGACGCGCAGCGCGGACGCCTACGTCGCCCTCGATGCGGAGGAGACCCTCGCGCGGATCATGCTCGACGGGATGCCGGATCGGCAGCGCTTCGCGGACGTGATCGGAGCGGAGCTGGCGCGCGCCGGGCGGGCGCGCCGGGGGCTGCGCGTGTTCGGCGAGATGGTGGGCCTGCTCCTCTCCCGGGGGAACGAGGCCGCCACCATCCAGCTCGAGGATCTCTGGAACGATCTCCGGCAGACCCACGCGTTCCGGCTCTTCTGCGCGTATCCGCTCGGTCGGCTCGGGGGCCGCGGGCTCGCGCATCCGATCGCGGAGGTCCGCGCCCGCCACTCGCGGATCATCCCGGCCGGGACCAGCGAGCGTCTGGGCGAGCTCGAGGCGCAGGTCGAGGACCTTCGCCGGCTCCACGAGACCAGCGTGCGCCTGACCAGCCTCCTCGACGTGGAATCCGTGCTGCGCGAGGTCCTGCGGGCCGCGATGGCCGTCCAGGAAACCGGGCGCGGGCTGCTCTCTCTCTGCGATCCGGAGCGGCCGGGCCTGCGGCTCGCGGTGCACGCGGGGCTCGACGACGAATTCCTTCGCCACGTCGAGCAGGTCCCGCCGGGCGGCGGCGCCTGCGGCACGGCCTACGTGGAACGCCGGCGGGTGGTGGTGGAGGACACCGAGGCGGATCCGCTCTACGCTCCCTATCGCGACGCGGCGCGCCGGGCGGGCTTCCGCTCCTGCCACAGCACGCCCCTGATCAGCCGGCGCGGCGACACGATCGGGGTGCTGTCCCTACTGTTCGCGGAGCCGCACCGCCCGTCGGACCGGGAGACGCGCCTCATGGACCTCTACGCGCGGATCGCGGCCGATTCGATCGAGAACGCCCAGCTGCACCAGCGTCTGCAGCAGGAGCTGGACGACCGCCGCCGGTCGCTGGCCCGCGAGCACACCGCGCGCGCGGAGGCCGAGACCGCCAGCCGGATGAAGGACGAGTTCCTGGCCACCGTCTCGCACGAGCTGCGGACCCCGCTCAACGCGATCCTGGGCTGGTCGCACATCCTGCGATGGGGCAAGCCGGACGAGGAGACGGTGGCCCGCGGAGTGGAGGTCATCGGGCGCAACGCCCAGACGCAGGCGCAGCTGATCGAGGACATCCTCGACGCCTCGCGGGTGATCACCGGCAGCCTGCGCCTCAACCGCGGCCCGGTGGATCTGGCCACCGTGATCAATGCCGCGGCCGACTCGGTGCGCCTCGGGGCCGAGGGCAAGGGGATCCAGCTCGCGGTGATCCTCGATCCCGCCGCGCGGCACCTCGTGGGCGACGCGAGCCGGCTCCAGCAGGTCGTGTGGAACCTGCTCGCGAACGCGATCAAGTTCACCGCCTCCGGCGGGCGGGTGGACGTGCGGCTCGAGCGCGAGGACGGCCAGGCCCGGATCACGGTCACCGATACCGGCGAGGGCGTCGCGGCCGAGTTCCTGCCGTTCATCTTCGACCGCTTCCGCCAGGCCGACTCGACCATCACGCGACGCCACGGCGGGCTGGGGCTGGGCCTGGCCATCGTCCGCAACCTCGTCGAGCTGCACGAGGGAAGCATCCAGGCCGACAGCGCGGGCGAGGGCTACGGAAGCTCGTTCGTGGTGCGGCTGCCCCTGTCCGGGCGCGCCGACTCGGCGGACACCGGGCCCGCCGCCGCCGACACGTCCCGGCCCGCCCTGCAGGGGACGCAGATCCTGGTGGTGGACGACGACCAGGACGCGCTGGACATGCTCACCCTCGTGCTCACCGAGGCGGGCGCGGCGGTGCGCACCGCCGCCTCCGCGACGGAGGCGCTCGCCCTGCTGCGCTGGATCCGGCCGGACGTGCTGGTCTCGGACCTTTCGATGCCGGACGAGGACGGGTACTCCCTGATCCGCAACCTCCGCGCGATCGAGCGGGAGAGCGGGCGCGAGACGCCCGCGGTGGCCCTCACCGCCTACGTGCGCGTGCAGGACCGGGCGCGCGCCGAGGCCGCCGGCTTCAACGTGTTCGTGGAGAAGCCGGTCGATCCCCAGGAGCTCATCGCGGTCCTCGCGGGCATCGCCGAGTCGCGCGCGGGCAAGGCGCCCCCGCGGCCCCGCTAGCCGGCCGACTCGCCCGGAGGCCGCGGGCGGCCGGCCGGCGTCTAGCCCCGGTGGCCCGCCTTCTCGGCCTTGCTCTGCTGCAGCTCCCGGCCGGCCTCCTCGAGGCGCGCCCGGTCCCAGACCCGCGCGATCCGGGGGAAGATGTCCTGCTCCTCCTGGCGGATGTGATTCTCGAGCGCCGACCTGATCTGCTCGACGGTGGCGACCCAGCGCCGGTCCTCGGGATCGAGCCCCTGCGTTTCCGTGATGAGACCCTCGACCTCGTGCACCTCGTCCTGGTGACGGTCGGAGACCCATTCGGAGAGGGCCGGATCCGACGCGCCGTCCCGGGCGATCGGCCCGTAGAGGCACTGCTCCTCGATCTGCTCGTGAGCCCGGAGCTCGGGCTTGAGCTCGTCCCAGCGCGCGCCCCGGTCCGCGGGCGCCGCGGCCAGCAGCTTCTCGAACGCGCTCTTGGCCTTCTGGTGCTCCTCCTTGAGAAATTGGATCGCGTCCATGGCAGTCTCCTTTCCGGACTAGCCGAAGCATTTAGCGTGCTAGACCCGGGCGAGCCGGGAAGACGCGCTGGCGCGGCCGGATGGGCGCAACGAGGAGCGGCGGCGCGGTAAGG
>DATFGS010000478.1:0-7852 GCA_035249225.1 Candidatus Methylomirabilota bacterium
GATCGCGATCGGCGGATGCGGGCGCTGGACTGTGGCCGGGCGCCCCTCCAGGTCGGCGATCGTGTAATGCCGGCCCGCGAACGTCACGCGCTCCCCGGCGAGCAGGCCCTTGATGATCGTGACCGCCTCCGCGAGCCGCTCGATCCGCGTGCCGGGCGCGTCGAAGGGGATACCGGCCTGGTCGTACTCCTCTCGCAGCCAGCCGGCCCCGAGGCCCAGCTCGAACCGCCCGCCCGAGAGGACGTCGATGGTGGCGGCGTCCCGGGCGAGCACCGCCGGATGGCGGAAGTCGTTGGAGAAGACGAGCGATCCCACGCGCAGCCGCGTGGTCGCGAGCGCGGCCGCGGTCAGCGCGGGGACGGGCGCGAGGTGGTCGCGGAAGTGGTCGGGGACGACGAGGATCGCGTAGCCGAGCTGCTCGACGCGGCGAACGCGCTCGACCCAGTCGGTGCCGGCGGCGGGCGAGGGCGCGGTGACCCCGAAGCGGAATGGGCGGACCGCCACGGGTCACACCACCTTGTAGACGTTGACCTCTTCCACCCGGCCCTTGACGCGCACCGCGGGCAGCTCCTCGACGGCGACGGTGCCGTCGAGCCGGCTGCGGGTGGCGTCGCTGATCAGGATGTCCGCCTTGAAGTCCTTGGTGAGCCCCTGGATGCGCGAAGCGAGGTTGACCGGGTCGCCGACCAGCGCGTAGGAGAGCCGCTCGGCGCCGCCGATGTTGCCGGCGAGCACCGTGCCGGTGTGGATGCCGATGCCGTTGCGCAGCGCGACCCGCCCCATCGCTTCGCGGCGCGCGTTCCAGGCCTGGAGGCGCTCGCGCATCTCGATCGCCGCCTGCACCGCCCGCCCGGCGTGATCGCGGGCGGCGACGGGCGCGCCGAACACCGCCTCGATCTCGTCGCCGATGAACTGGAGCACCAGGCCGCCGTGCGCGCGGATCGCCTGGTCCATCTCGGTGAAGTACTCGTTGAGGTCGCGCACCACCTCGCGCGGCGCGGTCGCCTCCACCCACGGGGTGAAGTCGCGCAGGTCCGCGAAGAGAACGGTCGCCTCGATCAGCTCGCCCTCGCCGCGGACGCGCCCGGCCAGGATCGCGTCGCGAATCTCGGGCGTGACGTACTTGCCGAAGGTCTCCTTCACCCTCTCGCGCTCGCGCAGGCCCTGGAGCATCCGGTTGAAGCCCTCGGCCACCGCGCCGATCTCATCGGTGCTCACCACGGGGGCACGCCCGTCGAGCCGGCCCCGCTCCACCTCGGCCATCGCGGCCTCCACGTCCCGCAGCGGCGCGGCCACGCTGTTGGCCGCGAAGATCGAGAGCCCGATGGCGGCCGCGATGCCGACGCCGACCAGGAAGACGATGGTCACGCGCAGGGTGGCGATGATCTCTCCCGCGGTTGCCGCATCGGCGCCCTGCAGCCCGAGCGCGCGCGTGTAGGAGAGGATGCCGAGGATCGACGGCGGCACCACGCCGACCAGCAGGAAGATGGTGAGCAGCCGCTTCCGGACCGACAGGCGAGGAACGCGCGGCACTGCGCGGAGGTCTCCCTCGGGAAAGTAGAAGGGGAGGCGCCGGCGCCAGGCGTGCTCGCTGGCGAAGAAGATGAACGCGGTGGTCACGGAGCCCGCGATCACGGTCAGGCCGAAGACCTGGCGCGCCGCCTGGGGGAACGACAGGTGGCCAATCAGGAACGGGATCCCGACGCCGTAGATGAGCCCGGCCATGACCCAGCCGGTGAAGGAGAGCCCGGCCAGGAAGTAGGGGAAGAGGAGCGCCCGGCGGCGGACCAGCGCCGCCTCTCCAGGCGAGAGCGGCTCTCCGAGGCTGGCCCGGCCGATCGGAGCCGTCCACCGGGAGCTGTACCGCTGACCGATCCCGATGAGCGCCGCGAAGATGGCGATCGACCAGACGACCTCGGGGAGGCCGGCCCGCGACCCGCCGGTCGCCGCGGAGTCGACGACGCGAAAGTACAGGAACGCGACGACCGCGCCGAGGAGATTGCCGATCGCGTTGACCAACCGCAGGGTGGGGGCGGGGTTCGGCGGCTGGGCCATGCCGTGATTGTAACCGCCGGCCGGCCGCCTGCTAGGCCTCCCGTCGGCGCGGCCTCAGGGCGGCCAGCGCGGTCAGCACCGCCGCGAGATCCTCGTGGCCGTGGCCGGTCTCCGCCGCCGCGGCGTAGAGGCGCTCCGCGGTGTCGGTCAGGGGCAGGGCGGCGCCCGCCGCGGCGGCGGCATCCTGGATCAGGTGCAGGTCCTTCATGAAGAGATCGAGCTTCATCTGCGCCGGATACTCCCCGCGCACCATCATGGGCCCGCGGACCTCGAGCATGCGCGAGCCGGCCGCACTGCCCGCCAGCACTTCCAGCGCCACTGCGGGGTCGAGCCCGGCCTGGCGCGCGAGATGGAGCGCCTCGGCGGCGGCTACGCTGTGCAGCGCCACGAGCAGGTTCGCCACGAGCTTGAGCACCATGGCCTGCCCGGCCGCCCCGATGTAGACCGCGCGCGGGAGCATGGACTCGAGCAGCGGGCGCCAGCGCTCGAACACCCGGCGCTCCCCGCCCACGAAGAGCACGCCCTCGCCGCGCGCCACCACGCCGCTGGTGCCGCTGACCGGGCAGTCGAGGAAGTCGAGGCCGCGCGCCCGGCTCTCCGCCGCGAGCCGCGCGCTCAGCGCGGGCGAGATCGTGCTCATCTGGATGACGACCTGGCCGGGCTTGCCGGCCGCCGCCACGCCGTCGGGCCCGAGGACCGCGGCCTCCACCGCGGGCAGGGTGGGCAGCAGGATGCACACGGCCTCGCTCGCGAGAGCGACCGCGCCCGCCGAGGCGGCCGCCTCGCCGCCCATGCCGAGGAGCGCGCGCATGCGGTCGGGGGCGGTGTCGAAGCCCACCACGCGATGCCCGGCCTTGAGCAATCGCCCGGCCATCGCCGTGCCCAGCAGCCCCACGCCGACCACTCCGATCGTCATCGTGAGCAGGAGATAGCACAGGGCGAGGGGGATTGCTATTGACCGCCCCGCGGAGGGCCGGGTAGGCTGGGGGGCCTCCCGCGGAGGGGGCGTCGATGCCGACGGAGACCGGGCCGTGATCGCGTGGCGAATCGCTCTCCTGATGGGCCTGCTGGCGCTCGTCCCGACGGCGGCGGGCGCCGCCGAGCAGCACGACATGCGCCTGGTGGGCGCCCACGATCTGCAGGCGCGCTCCGCCTACCAGCCGGTGATCCACCCGCAGGGCGGCCGCGTCATCGCCTACGTGGGCCACCACGGCGGGCTGCGGATGAACCCGCTCACCGGCCAGATGGAGCAGAACGGCACCTCCATCGTGGACGTGACGGATCCGACGCAGCCGCGGTACCTGCACCACATCCCCGGCGCGCCGGGCGAGGCGGAGGCGGGCGGCGCGGCGATGGCGCGCGTCTGCGACGGCAAGACGCTGCCGCGCGGCGCCCGCGAGAAGACGTACCTGCTGCGCACGCGCGGCAACCTGGCGCACGAGATCTGGGACGCGACCGATCCGGCCAAGCCCGCGCTCCTCACCACCGTCCTCGACGGGCTCAAGAGCACCCACAAGAACTGGTGGGAGTGCGACACCGGCATCGCCTACCTGGTCTCCGACGGCGCGCCCTCCGGCTGGCGCACCAATCGCATGACCAAGATCTACGACCTGAGCGATCCCGCGCAGCCGCGCTTCATCCGCGACTTCGGGCTGCCCGGCCAGGAGCCGGGCGCGACCGGGACCGCGCCCGAAGGCGTGCACGGGCCGATCGCCTACAAGAACCGCGTCTACTTCGCGTACGGCACCGGCGCCAAGGGCGTGCTGCAGATCGTGGATCGCGAGAAGCTCCTCGCGGGCGATCCGCAGGCGCGCGAGAAGTTCGCGCCCACCGTGGAGAACCTGCTCTACCCCCAGATCGGCCGGCTCGACATGTCTCCGGCCTGGGGCGGCCACACCAGCTTCCCGGTGCTGGGCGTGCGCGTGCCGCACTGGGCGCCCGGCGTGCCCGGCCGCACCCGCGATTTCGTGCTGCTGGTCTCGGAATCGCTCCGCAACGAGTGCCAGGAGGTCCGCCAGCTCTCCTTCATGGTGGACGTCACCACCGAGCGGACGCCCTACTCGGTCGCCACCTTCGAGGTGCCCGATCCCACCGGGGATTTCTGCCGCCGCGGCGGCCGCTTCGGCCCGCACTCGAGCCACGAGTCGTTCACCCCCGTCTTCTACGGCCGGCTCGTGTTCCTCGCCTACTTCAACGCGGGCGTGCGCGCGGTGGACATCCGCGATCCGTTCCACCCGGTGGAGGCGGCCTACTTCATCCCGGAGGTCACCGCCCGGACCGACAAGCGCTGCGTGGAGGTGGCCGGCACCCCGCGCTGCAAGACCGCGATCCAGACCAACAACGTGGAAGTGGACGACCGGGGCTACATCTACCTCGCGGACCGGGCCGACACCGGGCTGCACATCGTGGAGCTGACCGGAACCGCCCGCACCATCGCCAACTTCCCGGGGAAGAAGCCATGAGCCGATTCATCGACCTGTCGGTGACGGTGGACGAGAACACCCTCAGCCCGCCCTCGACCAACATGAAGCTCGAGGTGACGCCGCACCGCCGCGGGCCCGGCTTCTGGCAGGTCTCGAGCGTGAACCAGAGCCTGCACACCGGCGCCCACATCGACTCGCCGCTGCACGTGTTCAAGAACGGCATCACCACCGCGGAGATCACGCTGGACCAGGTGATGGGCGAGGCGCTGGTGGTGGATCTCTCCTGGGTCGGCGCCAACCACGCGATCAGCATCGACGACCTCAAGAAGGGCGGCGCGGGCGACGTCAAGCGCGGGGACATCGTGCTGCTGCACACCGGGTGGACCGACGCGATGTACGGACGCTGGCCGGACTACTTCACCCGGTCGCCCTACTTTCCGCCCGAGGTCGCGCAGTGGCTGGTGGACCGCGGGCCGAAGAACATCGGCTTCGATTTCTTCGAGGAGTACTGCGCGCGGCTGCCCGAGTTCACCTCGGAGGACTTCGCGATGCACCGGGTCATCCTCGGGGCGGGCGTGGTCATCATGGAGGGGCTCACCAACCTGGGCTCGCTGCCCCGTCGGCGGGTGGAGTTCGCGGCGCCCTTCTACAAGATCGCGGGCACCGAGGGGGCGCCGGCGCGCTTCTTCGCGACGGTATGACCCGTCCCGATGGGGTCCTGCTGCGCACCGAGAGCCTCACCCGCGCGTTCGGCAGTCTGGTGGCGGTCAACGCGGTCTCGCTCACGGTGCGAAAGGGCGAGCTCCGCTCCATCATCGGGCCCAACGGGGCGGGCAAGACCACGTTCTTCCGCCTCGTGTCGGGCGAGATGGCGCCCTCCTCCGGCCGGGTGATCTTCCAGGAGGCCGACATCACCGGGCTGCCCCAGCACCGGGTGTGTCGGCTCGGCATCGCCAAGTCGTACCAGATCACGAACATCTTCCCGCACCTCTCGGTGCTCGAGAACGTGCGGGTCGCGGTGCAGGGCTACGCGCGCTCGTTCAACTTCTGGTCGCGCGCCGACGCCCTGACCGCGTGCCAGGACCGCGCGGTGGAGATCCTCGCCACCGTGAGCCTCACCCGCCGGGCCGGACAGCTCGCCGCGCACCTGTCCCACGGCGAGAAGCGCCACCTCGAGATCGGCATCGCGCTCGCCTCCGATCCGGTGCTGCTGCTGCTGGACGAGCCGACCGCGGGCATGAGCCCGGAGGAGACCGACGAGACGATGGTGCTGATCCGCGAGCTGGCCCGCGCCCGCACGGTGGTGCTGGTCGAGCACAAGATGAAGCTCGTGATGGGCATCTCCGACCGCGTCACCGTCCTCCACCAGGGCCAGGTGCTCGCCGACGGCACCCCCGAGGAGATCCGCGCCAATCGCCTCGTGCAGGAGACCTACCTGGGAGCGTCGCGGTGAGCCTGCTCGCCGTCGACGAGATCCACACATACTACGGCGAGGCCCACATCCTGCAGGGCGTCTCGCTCACCGTGGGCGAAGGCGAGGTCGTGACCATGATCGGGCGGAACGGCGCGGGGAAGACCACCACGCTGCTGTCCATCATGGGCATCGCGCGGGCGCGCCGCGGGGCGGTGCGCCTGGGCGGGGAGGACATCACCCGGCTCGAGACCCACGACATCGTCCGGCGCGGCATCGGCTGGGTGCCGGAGGAGCGGCGGGTGCTGCCGAACCTGACCGTGCTCGAGAACCTGCGGCTCGGCATGATGGCCGGGGACGGCGCCGGCTCGGAGAAGCGCCTCGAGGAGGCGCTCGAGTACTTCCCACGGCTGCGCGAGCGCATCGCCCAGAAGGGCCGCTTCCTCTCGGGCGGCGAGCAGCAGATGCTCGCCATCGCGCGCGGGCTGGTGGCGCGGCCGCGCATCATGCTCGTCGACGAGCCGACCGAAGGGCTGGCCCCGCTGCTGGTGCAGAGCCTCACCGACATCCTGCGCGAGATCAACCGGCGCGGCACCACCATCCTGCTGGTGGAGCAGACCCTCGAGGTCGCGATGGCCCTCTCGCATCGCCTCTACGTGATGGACCAGGGCCGCATCCAGTTCGAGGGCACGCCGGACGCGCTGCGGAAGGACCCGACGATCCAGCAGCGGTTCCTGCAGCTCTGAGCGTTCCGGCGGCCGGGAGTCGATACCGTGCGGGATCTCCTCGATGCCCTGCGGTGGCACGGCCGGGACGAGCGCAAGGCGCTGTGGTGGGCGGCCGCGCTCGGAGGGTTCGGCGTCGTCACCGGCTATCTGGTGTTCGCGGTGGTTCGCCACGAGGCGGAACACGACGAGCTCGAGACGTTCCTCGCCGCGGTGGTCATCGCCGCGGCCGTCTCTTACGGCTGGGAGTGCTTGAACGAGCTGATCAAGCACGGTCGCGTGTACAAGGAGGACGCCCCCGAGCCGATCCTGGTCCGCGCCGCCGGCACGTTCTTCGTCGTGCTCCTGCTCGAGCTGTTCATCTCCGCCTGGCACAAAGGCACCGAGTACCGGCACACCTTCCTGGCCGGGCTGCTCGAGCTCATGGTGCGAGGGGCGGCCGCCGACCCGCCCTGGGCGGCGGTGGTCGGAATCAGCGTGGTCTGGGTCGCCCTCGGTGCGCTCATGTCGTGGCTGCTCGTCGCCGTGATCCTGCGCACGGCGCCGTCCCTCGAGCCGCCGACGGAGGCGACCGGGCGGGAGGAGCGAACCGCGTTCTGGGTCTCGAGCGGGTTGGCCGGATTGGGAACCGGCGTCGTGGTCGCGCTGGTGGTGCTCGCGCTGCTGCTGCTGTTCCGCTTCTCCGAGGCCCTGGCGAGCATGGTCCTCGATCATGCGTACTGGCGGGCGAGTCTGGACAACCTGGCGGCGTCGACGCCGACGATGGCCTGGATGACCGCGCCCCTGCGGTGGCTGGACGATGCGATCCGGCACGCGTGGCTCGTCCCGGCCACGATGCTGTTCGGGGGCCTGGTCATGGTCGGGCTCGGAAAGCTCGGCCTGGCGCTCGCCCTGGTCACCGTCACGTGGAGCGTCTTCTTCCCGGCGCTGGTCTCCGACCATGAGCGGCTGTGGATCCTCCTGAAGGCATCGGTCCTGCTGTGGCTCGTGCCGGCGCTCGCTCTGGGACTTGCCCTGCCCCTTCTCCGCGGGCCGAAGCCGCGCGAATGGTCGATCATCGCGGGCGGCGCCGGTCTGCTCCTCGCCGGTCTGGCCGTCTCGCAGGCCGGGCGATGGAGCATGATCTGGGCCGCGATCGGAGCCTTCGCACTGGCCGCCTTCTTGTTCACCTTCTCGTCTCTCGAGTATCGCGACGGGTCCATCATGTTCCTGGCCGCCGTGAACGGACTCGCGATCTA
>DATFGS010000479.1:0-1214 GCA_035249225.1 Candidatus Methylomirabilota bacterium
GAGGCGATCGTGCTGTCCACGCTGATCGCGACCCACACCCGGGCGCTCCGGATCGCCAACGGGGTGATCCCGGTGCAGACGCGCACGCCGGTCGTGTACGGGCAGGCCGCCGCGACGCTCGGGCACCTGGCCCCGGGCCGCTTCGCGCTCGGCCTCGGGCTCTCCAGCGAGATCATCGTGGGGCAGTGGCACGGCCTGCCGTTCGCGCCGTCCATCCAGCAGATGCGGGAGGCGGTGCAGATCATCCGGATGACCGCGGCGGGCGAGCGGGTCAACTTCGACGGCAAGTTCTACCACCTCAAGAACTTCCGGCTCGCGATTCCCGCCCCGTCGCCGGCGCCGCGCATCTACCTCGCCGCGCTCGGCCCGAGGATGTGCGAGCTCGCGGGCGAGGTGGCGGACGGGGTGCTGCTCAACTGGATCCCGCCGTCCGCGGTGCCCGCCTCGGTGCGCCACGTGGAGGCGGGGGCCAAGCGCGCGGGCCGCAGCCTGTCGGACGTGGAGGTCGCGGTCTACGTGCGCACCTGCGTGACCGACGAGCCCGAGCCGGTGCGGGAGACCCTCGCCCGCGACATCACCGGTTACGCGATCGTGAGCGTCTACGCCCGCTTCTTCGAGGAGTGCGGCTTCGCCGAGGAGGTCGAGGCGGTGAACCGCGCCTGGAAGGCGGGCGACCGCGCCGGCGCGGTGAAGGGGATCTCCGAGCGCGTGCTCGAGGGGCTCGGGGCGGTGGGCACCGCCGAGGCCTGCCGCGCGCAGATGGCCGCCTTCGCGCGCACCGGCGCCACGCCGGTGGTGCTGCCGTTCGCGCCGCCCGGTCCCGGCGCCCGCGCCTCCCTCCTGCGGACCTTCCGGTCGTTCCCGGCATGAAGCCCGTCCCGTTCGAGTATCACCGCGCGGCGACCCTCGCCGAGACGTTCGACCTGCTGGATCGCTACGGCGACGACGGGCGCCTCCTGGCGGGCGGCCAGAGCCTGGTGCCCGCGCTCAACCTGCGCCTCGCCGCGCCGCGCGCGGTCATCGACATCAACCGCATCCCGGATCTCGACGCCATCCGCCTGACCGGCGACGGGCTCGTCATCGGCGCGCTCGCGCGGCAGGAGGCGCTCGAGCGCTCGCCGCTGGTGCGCGAGCACGCGCCGCTGATCGCGGCGGCGCTCCCGCACGTCGGCCACTCCGCGATCCGGGCGCGCGGCACGATCGGCGGCAGCCTC
>DATFGS010000480.1:0-7595 GCA_035249225.1 Candidatus Methylomirabilota bacterium
CTTGCCCTCGCGGTCGATGAACTCCGAGTACACCGCGTCGCGCTCGGCGTCGCGCACCCGCTGCAGGATGACCTGCTTGGCGGTCTGGGCCGCGATGCGCCCGAACTCCTGGGGCGCCAGCTCGATCTCCAGCTCGTCGTCGAGCTGCGCCTCCCCGTTCAGCTTGCGGCCTTCCGCCAGGCCGATCTCGAGCTTCGGGTCGGTGACCGTGGTCACGACCTTCTTGCGCGCGAAGACCCGGAGCGTGCCGGTGCGGCGGTCGATCTCCATCCGCACGTTGTCGGCGGCCCCCATGGTCTTCTTGGAGGCCGAGAGCAAGGCGGACTCCAGCGCCTCGAAGAGGACCTCTTTCCCGATCCCCTTCTCGCGCCCGATCTGCTCGATCACGTATATGAGGTCTTTGTTCATCATCGCTTCACCCGCCCGAACGCCACGACTTCCAGCCTCGCCTTCGTCACCAGCCGGCGAGGGATCTCGCGCCGCGCCCCCATCGTCTCCTCCAGGGTCAGCGCCCCCGGGGACACCGCGAGGAGCTTACCCGAAAACTCGGTCCGACCGTCGAAGGGCTCGGTCACCCAGCAGTGGACGTCACGCCCGACCGCCCAGGCCAGCTCACGGTCCTTCTTCAGCACCCGGTCGAGCCCCGGCGAGGACACCTCGAGATCGTAGGAGGGCTCGATGAGTCCGGACACATCCAGCACGTCGCCGGCCTCCCGGCTGAACGCCTGGCAATCGGCGATGCCCACGCCGCCTGGCTTGTCCACGAAGAGGCGCAGCACCCAGCGCCGGCCTTCCCGACGCCACTCGCTGTCGATCAGGCTCATGCCGCGCGAGGCGAGCACAGGCGCCACGACCGCCTCGATCTGGTCGAGCCACTGTGCATCCTCCGCCATGCCGCCCCTCCACAAAAAAAAGTGGGCGACGGCCCACTTTTTTCAGGACTTTAGCACAGGGATCGGGCCCCTGCAAGCGGTGCGGCGCCCGGGACGGCGGGCCGGCTTATGAAATCGTTTGCGCGATCTCCCGGACCGCCGCGACGACCTCCGCCCTGGGGATCCGGCGGTCGGCCCGGGTAGCCCGCTGGCGGAGCTCGACCACCCCGTCCTTGGCGAGGGCATTGCCGACGGTCACCCGGAGGGGGATCCCGAGCAGGTCGGCGTCCTTGAACTTGACGCCCGCCCGCTCCTCGCGATCGTCCATGAGCACGTCGAAGCCGGCCGCCCGGAGATCCCGGTAGATCTCCTCGGCCGCGGCCATCTGCGCGGCATCCTTGACCGCCACCGGCACCAGGTGCACGTGGAAGGGGGCGATCGCCCAGGGCCAGATGATGCCGTCGGCGTCGTGGCGCTGCTCCACCGCCGCGGAGGCGATCCGGGCCGGCCCGATCCCGTAGGAGCCCATGACGATCGGCTGCTGCTGGCCGCGCTCGTCGAGGTAGCTGGCTCCGAGCGGGACCGAGTACTGGGTGCCGAGCTTGAAGATGTTGCCCACCTCGATGACCCGCTCGATCCGCAGCGGCTTGCCGCAGGTGGGGCACCCCTCCCCGGCCAGCGCCACCTGCAGATCCGCCCACTCGCACGCGAAGTCCTGGCCCGGGGTCACCCCGGCCAGGTGGAAGCCGTCCCGGTTGGCGCCGACCACGTAGGCGCCCCGGCGAAGTGATTCGTCCGCGATGATCCGCGCGCCGCGGGCGCCCACCGGCCCGATCGAGCCCGGGGCCACGCCCAGGTGCTGCTTGACCTCCTCGGGGTGCGCGGGCCGGGCCTCGGCCTGGAGCGCGCGGGCGAGCTTGCGCTCGTGCAGCGCGTGGTCGCCCCGCACCAGCGCGAGGACGGGACCATCGGGCCCCATGAAGACCAGCGTCTTGATGGTGCCGGCCGGATCGATCTTGAGCTGCGCCGACACCTCCGCGATGGTCCGCGCGCCCGGCGTCGCGACTTCCCCCTTCCTGCCGTCGCCCGCGGGCGGCGCGCTCGGCACGCCCCGGGCCAGCTCCACGTTGGCCGCGTAGCCGCAGCCGTCGCAGAGGGCCACGTCGTCCTCGCCGGCCGCGCTGGGCGCCATGAACTCGTGGGAGCCCGAGCCGCCCATCATGCCGGGATCCGACTGCACGACGACGTAGCTGATCCCGCAGCGGTCGAAGATGCGGCAGTAGGCGTCCTTGTGGGCGTTGTAGGAAACCTCGAGCGCGGCCGCGTCGGGATCCAGGGTGTAGGAGTCCTTCATCAGGAACTCCCGCGTGCGCAGCAGGCCCGAGCGCGGCCGTGCCTCGTCGCGCTCCTTGGTCTGGATCTGGTACCAGATCTGCGGCAGGTCGCGGTAGGAGCGGATCTCCCGCGCGGCGAGCCACGCGATGACCTCCTCGTGGGTCATCCCGAGGCACATGTCGCGCCCGTTGCGGTCCTTGAGGCGGAACATCTCGCCCCCGATCGCATCCCACCGGCCCGACTGCTGCCAGATCTCGGCGGGATGGAGCACCGGCATCTCGATCTCCTGCCCGCCGATGCCGTTCATCTCCTCGCGGATGACCGCGTTGACCTTCTCGATCACGCGCAGGCCGAGCGGGAGGTAGACGTAGATGCCGGCGGCGAGCTGCCGGACGAGCCCGGCGCGCACCATGAGCTTGTGGCTGATGGCCTCCGCGTCGGCGGGATCGTCCCGGAGGGTGGGGATCAGCGACCGGGTCCAGCGCACTACTTGACCTTGTTGGCGCCCTTGACGCCCGGATCGTAGAGCAGGCGCTTGACCGGCACCCCGTTCAGGAGATGCGACTCGAGGATCTCGGGGAGGTCGCTCTCCTGGACGCCCGCGTACCAGACGTTCTCCGGGTAGACCACGAGCATCGGCCCGTGCCCGCACTGCGAGAAGCAGCCCGCCTTGTTGACGCGGACCTCGACCTGGCGGCCGGCGGTCACCACGCCCGCCCGCAGGGTCTTGACGTACTTCTCGACGTCGCCCTGGGCCGGGCAGCTATCGCCCGCGGTGCACACGAAGACGTGCCGCGCGTACTGGCCCATCAGAAGAGCCCGATCCGCTTGAAGTCGTTGTAGAACGCGAACACCATGAGCAGCATGAGCAGCGCGAAGCCGACCTGCTGCGCGACCTCCCGCTTGCGCACCGACAGCGGCCGGCCCAGCACCGCCTCGAAAGCGAAGAAGAGCAGGTGGCCGCCGTCGAGCATGGGCACCGGCAGGAGATTCAGCAGGAACAGGTTGATGCTGATCACCGCGGTGAAGAGGGCCAGGCTGACCAGGCCCTGGCGCGCCTGCTCGCCCGCGGTCTTGGCGATCTGGATCGGGCCGCCGATATTGCTCCGGTCGAGCTGGCCGACCACGATCTTGTAGAGGCCGAGCCCCGTCTTGACCGTGACGTCGGTGGACCACGCGAGCCCTTCCCACGTCGCGGAGAGCGGGTTCGAGCGGACCATGAGCGGGGCGCCGCCCGGGCGGATCCCGACCAGACCGACCTCGAGCTCCTTGCCGTCGGGCCCCGGCACCTTGCCCTTCTTGGGCGTGACCGCGATCGTCAGCGCCTCGGTCCCGCGCTTGACCTCGAGCCGCGTGGGCTGGCCCGCGCGCTGGTGGATCTTCTCGGCCAGCTCGTCCCAGGACATGACCGGCTGCCCCTCGAGCGCGACCACCACGTCGCCCGCCTTGAGCCCGGCCTGCTCGGCGGGATCGCCGGGGATGACGTCGCCGATCGCGGGCGCCAGATAAGGCGAGGCGCCGATCTCCCACACCAGTTGTTCGTCGCCGAAGAGGTCCTTGCGCTTGGCCTGCGCCGGCGTGAGCGCGACCTTGCGGGAGCCGCCGTCGCGCCCCTGCACCGTCACCTCGAGCGGGCGCCCGGTGGCGGCCTGGACGACGCGCGCGAGATCCTCCCAGTACTGCACCGGCTTGCCGTCCACCGCGGCGATGCGGTCGCCGGTCCGGAGCCCGGCCTGCGCGGCGGGTCCGCCCTCGGTCACGCGCCCCACCTCGGCAGGCGCCACCGGCCGGCCGATGAACGTGAACATCGCGGCGGCGATGAGGACCGCGAGGACGAAGTTCATCGCGGGCCCGGCGAAGACGATCAGGAAGCGGGCGGCGAGCGACTTGTTGTTGAAGGCCTTGGCCGGATCCACCGTGGCCGCCTTGCCGCCCTCCAGCGGGTTCTCGTCGTCCCCCATCATCTTCACGTACCCGCCCATCGGGATCAGGGACAGGCAGTACTCGGTCTCCTTGCCCCGGAAGCGCCAGAGCACGGGACCGAAGCCGACCGAGAACCGCTCGACCCCCACCCCGCAGAGCCGGGCCATGAAGAAGTGGCCGAGCTCGTGCACGATGATGAGGATGCCGAGGACGACCACGAACGAGACGAGCATCTGCACCGTCGCCATGAGGCCCCTATCTCACCGCGGCCGCGACCCCGCCGGGCAGCCAGTCCCGCACCGCCGCCCGCGTCCGGGTGTCAACGTCCACGCACGTGTCGATGCTGTCGAGCGCCCGCGCGGGCACTCGCGCCAGCGCTTCCGCGATCAGCTCGGGTATCTGGGTGAACCGGATGCGCCCGTCGAGGAACGCGGCGACCGCGATCTCGTTGGCCGCGTTCA
This sequence comes from Candidatus Methylomirabilota bacterium, assembly GCA_035249225.1. Taxonomy (GTDB): domain Bacteria; phylum Methylomirabilota; class Methylomirabilia; order Rokubacteriales; family CSP1-6; genus CAMLFJ01. The sequence goes on from DATFGS010000480.1 coordinate 4,592, forward strand.
GGATGACCGGCGCGCACCCGCCCTCGAGCAGGGCCCGGCGGGCCAGGCCGAGGCACGGGAAGCGCTCCACGTCCGGCTCCTCGAAGGTGAGCGGGCCGACGCGGGTGAGATCCAGCCGCTCGGCCGGACAGGGCAGGCGCTGCGGGTAGGTGAGCGCGTAGAGGATCGGGATCCCCATGTCGGCCACCCCGAGCTGGGCGATGACCGACCCGTCCACGTACTCGACCATCGAGTGCACGATGGACTGCGGGTGCACCACCACCTGCACCTGCGCGGGAGTCAGGTCGAAGAGCCAGCGCGCCTCGATGACCTCGAGCCCCTTGTTCATGAGCGTCGCGGAGTCCACCGTGATCTTGGCGCCCATCCGCCAGGTGGGATGGTTCAGCGCCTCCTCCACCGTGACCTTCGCGAGGTCCGCCGCCTTCATCGTCCGGAAGGGCCCGCCGGACGCGGTGAGCAGCACCCGGCCCACCTCGGAGCGGTTGTGGCCTTCGAGGCACTGGAAGACCGCGCTGTGCTCGGAATCGACCGGCAGCAGCGGCACGCCGCGCGCGCGGGCCGCCGCGGTCATCAGGCTGCCCGCCATCACCAGCGTTTCCTTGTTGGCGAGCGCGATGCTCTTGCCGCTCTGGATCGCGGCCATGGTGGGCAGGAGGCCCGCGCCGCCCACGATGGCGGAGAGCACCACGTCGGCCTCCACCTCCCCGGCGAGCGTCACGATGCCGGCGGGCCCCGCGAGCAGCTCGGGGCACGGGGACCCGAGCGCGCGCGCCACCGCGTCGATCGCCCGCGCGTCGTCCAGGGCCAGCGCCCGCGGCCGATGCCGGCGGCAGAGGTCCGCGAGCAGCTCCGGGTTGGAGCCGCGCGCGGCCATGCCCTCGACCCGGAAGTTGTCGGGGAAATGCTCGGCCAGCTCGAGCGTGCGACGCCCCACGGAGCCGCTCACCCCCAGCACGATCAGCCGTTTCATGCGCTCAGGGACCTCGTGTACGTCGCGTAGTAGAGGAGGACCGGCGTGTTGATGAGCAGGCTGTCGATCCGATCGAGCATCCCGCCGTGTCCAGGGATGAGCCGCCCGGTGTCCTTGGTGCCGACGCTCCGCTTGATGGCGGACTCGAGGAGATCGCCGGCCTGGCCCACCACCCCGAGCAGGAGCCCGACCACCACCGCGCTCTCGAGCGAGAGCGCCGGGAAGAACGTCGCCCGCGCGCCCAGCGCGGCCAGCACCGACATCACGAGCTGCGCGAGCGCGCCCTCCACCGTCTTGCCCGGGCTGATCGAGGGCGCCAGCTTGTGACGACCCATGCTGGAGCCCACCAGGTAGGCGGCGGTCTCGCCGAGCCACGTGACCGAGACGAGCAGCAGGACCCACTCCCGGCCCGCCTCCAGATCCCGCAGCCAGAAGGTGTAGCCGAGCAGCCAGTTCACGTAGCAGACCCCGAGGAGGGTGACCGCCATCGGCTCCCAGACCGGGCGATTCGCCGGCGGCCGCAGCAGCCCGACCGCGAGCAGGGCGAGCAGCACCGCGGTGAACGCCACGCGCTCGGACACCGGGAGCGCGAAGCTCGCGGTCACGAGGGAGCCGCCCACCAGCCCCAGCACGCGGAAGGTCCGCACGCCCGCCCGCTCGAACATGCCGGTGAATTCCCACTGGCCGAGCGCGCCCGCGAGCACCATGACCGCCCCGAACAGCCACACCGGCCCGACCGCCACCATCCACACGAAGAGGGGCAGGAGGACCAGCGTGCTCAGGAGCCGGCGCACGAGGCCTCCGCCGCGGGACGGGACCGCCTGGTCCACCGATCCGGCGAGCGGCACGCCCTGCGCCCGCGCCATCACACCCGCCCGAAGCGGCGGTCTCGCTGCTGGAAGTCAGCCACCGCGAGACAGAACTCGCGCGCCCCGAAGTCGGGCCAGAGGGTCGGCGTCATCCACAGCTCGGTGTAGGCGACCTGCCACAGGAGGAAGTTGGACAGGCGCAACTCCCCGCTCGTGCGGATCAGCAGATCCGGATCGGGGATGCCGTCGGTATAGAGCGCGCGGGAGACGCGGACCTCGTCGATGTCCTCGGGCCGCAGCCGCCCGCTCTGCACCTCGCGGGCCAGCGCGCGCACCGCGTCCACCAGCTCGTCCCGGCCGCCGTAGTTGAAGGCCATCAGCAGGGTGAGCCCGGTATTGCGCGACGTCGTCTCGATGAGCCGCTGGATGCGCTCGCCCACCCGCGCGGGCACACCCTCCGCGCGGCCGATCACCCGGAAGCGCACGTTGCGCTCCATGAGCTCGGGCAGCTCGCGTTCGATGGAGCGCTCCAGCAGGGCCATCAGGGTCGACACTTCCTGGTGGGGCCGCTTCCAGTTCTCCGAGGAGAACGCGTAGAGGGTGAGGAACTCGATGCCGAGCTCGCCCGCCGCGCGCACGACCGCCCGCACCGACTTCACGCCCTCGCCGTGCCCGGCCACGCGCGGCAGCCCTCGGCTGGTGGCCCACCGCCCGTTGCCGTCCATGATGACCGCGACGTGGCGCGGGATCGGGCCCGCCTGGATGCGCCGCCTGAGATCGTCCTCGTGGAGCGTCGACAGCTCCGACACCGCCGCGGAGATCCCGGCCTTCGCCGCCATAGCAGGTCATGTTACGTGAGCCCCCCCGGAATTGCCAGGAAAAACCCCCCGCGGAACGCAAAAACCGGGAAATATTTCGAGCGCTTACACCCATCCAGTGGCGTCGCCGTAACGAGTGTCAGCAGACTGGGGGAGTGCAGGGGCCATTTCTGGGCCCGCGCATTTCAAAAGAGCCCAAAGAAGTAAACGGTAGTGAGCCAGACGGTGATCGGGCCGGGTTGCCGCCCCTAGACCGTCATCACTTCCTGCTCTTTCTTCTTCGCGAGCTCTTCGATCTTGGCAGTGAAGCGATCGGTGGCCTTCTGGATCTGGTCGTGACCGCGCCGCTCCTCGTCCTCGGACACCTTCTTGTCCTTGGCGAGCGCCTTGAGCTTGTCGTTGGCCTC
>DATFGS010000481.1:0-10215 GCA_035249225.1 Candidatus Methylomirabilota bacterium
TCGCCGCGGCGGCGTTCGCCCTGGTCCTGGTCTGGTTCGCGCGCGGGCTCGTGCCGCCCGCGCCGCTCGTCCTGGCCCGCGCGGTCGCCGCGCGCGGCGTCGCCCAGCTGGAGCCGGTGGAGCCGGTGGACGGCGGCGTGGTGTCCGCGGCCACCGTGCTCGAGTGGGGCGGGGTGGCCGCCTACACCGCGGTCTACGCGCCGGCCGGCGTGCGGCAGCCGATCATGCACGTCTGGTGGCGAGATCGTCGGCCGCTCGCCCGCGTGATCCTGCCGACGCCGGTGATGGGCGGGCGGCGCGAGGGGTTCCGCACCTTCTCGCGCTTCACCGATCTCAAGGGCCCCGTCGCGGGCGCGTATCGGGTGGACGTGCTGACCGCGACCGGCCAGCTCATCGGCCGCCTGCGTTTCACCGTCACGCCCTGAGAGGACGTCATGGATGGCATCTGGATCGAGCTGGTCCTGATCGGCGTGTCGATCGTCGCCAACGGATTCTTCGCCGGCTCGGAGCTCGCCCTGGTCTCGTCCCGCTCGAGCCGCCTCGCCGCGCTGCGCGGCAGGGGCATCTCGGGCGCCGCGGTGGCGGAAGCGCTCAAGCGGGAGCCCGAGCGCTTCCTCGCCACCATCCAGATCGCCATCACGCTGGTGGGGACCCTGGCGTCGGCGGTCGGCGGGGCCGCGGCGGTGGACGCGCTCCAGCCGTGGCTCGCCGGCCTGGCCCTGCCGGGGGCCCAGCGCTGGAGCGGGCCGGCGGCCCTCGGCCTCGTGGTGCTGCTCATCGCCTTCTTCTCCCTCGTCCTGGGCGAGCTCACGCCGAAGGCGCTGGCCCTGCGCAACCCCGAGGCCTGGGCCGCGGTCGTGGCCCGCCCCATCGCCTGGCTGGTGCGCGCGCTCGACGCGCCGGGCCGGGTCCTCACCTGGTCCACCCGGATGGTCCTCATCGCCATCGGGCTGCGCGACACCCCGCCGGCGCCGCTGGTCTCCGAGGAGGAGGTGAAGTACCTGGTCCGCGAGGGCGCGTCCCAGGGCGTGTTCGAGAAGCAGGAGAGCGACCTCGTCCACCGCGTGTTCCAGTTCACCGACACCGCGGTGCGCCACGTCATGGTGCCGCGGCCGAACATCCGGGCGCTCGATATGTCGACGCCACCGGCGGAGGTGCTGAAGCGGGCGGCCGAGCTGGGCCACACGCGGGTGCCGGTGCACCGCGGCACGCTCGAGGAGACGGTCGGGGTAGTCGTGATCAAGGATCTCTTCCGCTGCGCGGCCGAGGGCACCACCCCGGCGCTCGAGCAGCTCCTCCATGCGCCGATCTTCGTGCCGGAGACGACCCAGGTCAGCGACGTGCTGCGGACATTCCAGCGGCGCCGGCTTCACCTGGCCCTGGTGGTGGACGAGTACGGCCAGGTCACCGGGCTCGTCACCACCGAGGACCTGCTCGAGGAGATCGTGGGCGAGATCCGGGACGAGCGGGAGAGCCCGCGGCTCGAATCGGTGAGCCGGCTGGCCGACGGTTCCTATATCATCGACGGCACGGCGACGATCCGCGATCTCCGCGAGCAGATCGGGCTGCCGCTCGACGACGCGTCCGACTATCAGACGATCGCCGGGTTCATTCTGCACCGGCTCGGCGCGGTGCCGCGGCCGGGCACGACGCTCCAGGCGGCCGGCCATCGCTGGACCGTGCTGGACATGGAAGGCCCGCGGATCATGAAGGTGAAGGCCGAGCGAGACCGCGCCTGATGCCCCTCTTCGACACGCACGCGCATCTGCACTTTCCCGAGCTGGTGGCGGACCTCGACGCGGTGCTGGAGCGCGCGCGGGCCGCCGGGGTCACCGGGCTGGTGACGATCGGCACCGACCGGGAGACCAATCCGGCGGCGGTGGCGCTGGCCGAGCGCCTGCCTGACGTCTGGGCCACGGTGGGCATCCATCCCCACGACGCGGGGGAGGCCACCGAGGCGGACTTCGAGGCGATGGAGCGCCTGGCCCGCGGCTCGGCCCGGGTGGTGGCGCTGGGGGAGATGGGGCTCGACTTCTTCCGCGACCTCTCGCCCCGCCCCGCGCAGGAGACCGCGCTGCGCCGGCAGCTCGACATGGCGCGGCGGCTGGGCAAGCCCGTCGTCATTCACTGTCGCGACGCGCATCCGGAGATCCTCGCGATCCTCTCGGAGGAGCGCGTGGGCGAGGTCGGCGGCGTGATGCACTGCTTCTCGGCCGACGTGGAGGTGGCCAAGCGCTGCCTCGACCTCGGCCTGATGATCTCCCTCGCGGGGCCGGTGACGTACCGGAACGCGCGGGCGCTCCCCGACGTCGCCCGCTTCGTCCCCGCCGACCGGGTCGTGGTGGAGACCGATTGCCCCTTCCTGCCGCCGCATCCCCATCGCGGGCAGCGCAACGAGCCCGCGTGGGTCGCGATCACCGCCGCCCACGTGGCCGGACTCCGCGGCGTCACGCCCGAGGCGCTCGGGGAGACCGTCACCGAGAACGCGCATCGCCTCTTCCGTATCGCGAACCGCTAACTTCACCGACGAAGGAGTCGCGCCATGGCGTACACGGACATCCTCTTCGAGGTCAAGAACCAGATCGCGTGGATCACGATCAACCGGCCGGACAAGGGCAACACCTTCCGGCGCCAGACCGTGCTCGAGATGATCCAGGCGCTCAACGAGGCGCGCAACGACGCGGGGGTGCGGGTGGTGGTGATCACCGGGACGGGTGATCGCTTCTTCTGCATCGGGGGCGAGAAGGAGCCCAACGACGGCCTGCTGCACTACCACAACGTGCCGCCGGTGGTGGACCTCTACACCCTCATCGACATGATGCCGGTGCCGGTCATCGCGATGGTCAACGGTTTCTCGGTGGGCGGCGGCAACGTGCTCGCCAACATGTGCGATCTCACGGTGGCGAGCGAGCAGGCGACGTTCCGGCAGGTCGGTCCCGCGATGGGCTCCTACGACGCGGGCTTCGGCACGTGGTACCTGGAGGACTCGGTGGGTCGCAAGCGCGCCAAGGAGATCTGGTACCTCAATCGCAAGTACAGCGCGAAGGAGGCGCAGGCGATGGGGCTGGTCAACGACGTGGCGCCCCACGCCGAGCTGCGCGCCCGCACCGAGGCCATGTGCGAGGAGCTCAAGAAGCGGGGGCCCCAGGCGCTCGCCGCGCTCAAGGCCGCGTTCCACGCCCGGCACAACGGCGTCACCGGCCTCTCGCGCGTGACCATCGACCACCTGGTGGCGAACTACTATCACACCGAGGAGGCCAAGGAGATGGGCCGGGCCTTCAACAGCAAGCAGGACCCCGACCCCGACAAGTTCTACAAGTAAGCCAACGTCATGACCCTCTCCCCCTCGGGGGAGAGGGCAGGGCCCTACGCCCGCGCGAGCACGGCGAGCGCCCGCGGCAGATCCGCGGCGGCGACGAGCAGCACCACCTCCGCCTGGTGCCCCACGCTGAAGGGATACACCGACGGGGCGATGCGGCTCCGCGGCACGACCGCGATGCCCTCGCTCTCGAGCAGCCCACGGACCACGAGGGCCTCCGTCTGATCGCGGCAGCGCCGCGCCTCCACCAGCTCGGCGGCTTCGCGACCGGGCGCGGGCGGCTTCGGGGGAGGCGTGGGGAAGCGGATGATCTTCGCCCGGCGCGCCATGGCGCTCATGCTAGCACGCCGCGCCGGTGCCTCCACCGGAGCCGCCAGAAGCACACGAGCGCGGTGACGCCGGCCAGCGCGATCGCGGTGGTCATCGGCCGCGCGGTCCCGTCCCAGAAGTGCCCCACCGCCACGCTGTAGAGCGCCGAGCCCGTCATCTGGAGGAAGCCGGCCACCGCGGCGGCGAGCCCGGCCATGCGCGGGAACGGGCCGACCGCGCCGGCCATGCCGTTGGGCAGGGTGAGGCCGAGCCCGACCGCGAACACGAACATCGGCACGATCACCGCCGCCACCGTCAGGATGCCGCTCCAGGCCAGCGCGGCCAGGAGCAGTCCGGCCCCGGCGCCGAGCGCGGTGCCGGAGAGGATGGTGCGGTCGAGCCCGAGCCGCAGGCCGAACCGGCCCGAGAGGAAGGTGCCGGTCATGATGCCGACCGCGACCGATCCGAAGCAGAGCCCGAACGCGCTCGGCGAGACGCCGAGGACGCCGATCAGGACGAAGGAGGAGCCCGAGATGAAGGCGAACTGGCCGCCGAACATCAGCGCGTTCACCAGCACGTAGGCGACGTAGCTCCGGTCGGTGAGCAGCTCGGCCACGTTGCGGCCCATCTGTTCCGGCCGCAATGCCTGGGGATCGCGCCGGACATTGGTCTCGGGCACGCCCGCGATCATCAGCGCCACGAACAGCGCGCCCGCGCCCGCCAGCACGAAGAAGATCGCCCGCCAGCCGAAGGCCTCGTGCACGTAGCCCCCCAGGATCGGCGCCAGCATCGGGTTGAGCGACTGGGCCATCCCCATGTAGGAGAAGATGCGCGCGGCGCGCTCGGGATCGTAGAGATCGCGGATCACCGCGCGCGCCACCACCGGCCCGCTGCCTCCGCCCAGGGCCTGGAGCACGCGGGCGGCGATCAGCACGCCGATGGTGGGGGCGAGCGCGCAGGCGAGGCCGGCCACCGCGTAGAGGCCGAGGCCGCCGATCAGCACCCAGCGACGGCCGAAGCGGTCGGAGAGCGGCCCGTAGACGAGCTGCGAGGCCGCGAAGGCCATCAGGAACAGGGTCACGGTGAGCTGCGCGATCGCGGCCTCGGCGCCGAACACCCCGGCGATGGTGGGCAGCGACGGCAGGAACATATCGATGGACAGGGCGCCGAGCCCCACGACTGCGGTCAGCACGACCTCGACGCGCACCCCGGTCATATACCCCACCCGGGGCCAAAGCGGTAGACTGTCCCGGACTCGAGCCCATCTTGCAGCGGAGGAGCCGGCGCATGCGCACGATCGGAATGCTGCTCGCGGTGGTCGGGCTGGTCGCGACGGTGGCCACGGATCCGGCCGAGGCGCAGGGCCCCATCAAGATCGGCTTCCTGTCGCCGATCTCGGGAGCCATCGCCCAGGCCGGGAAGGACATGTACAGCGGCTGCGAGCTGTACTGGCAGGAGCACGGGATGCAGATCGCGGGCCGGAAGCTCGAGGTCATCCTCGAGGACACCGAGGGCCAGCCCGCCACCGCGGTGACCAAGCTGCGCAAGCTCATCGACAGCGACCGGGTCAACCTGCTCGCGGGGGTCATCCTCTCCAACGTGGCCTACGCGCTGGTCCCGCCGATCGAGGCGGCCGGCATCCCCACCATCTACCCGATCAACTCGGCCGACGACCTGACCCAGCGCAAGCGGCCCGCCTGGCTCGTCCGGACCGGATTCTCGGCCGGCGGCAACATGCACCCGTTCGGGGAGTACGCGGCGAAGGTGCTCAAGTACCGGAAGGTCGTCACGATCAGCCTGGACTACGCCTTCGGGTGGGAGACGGTGGGCGGCTTCCACAAGGCGTTCGAGGACAACGGCGGCCAGATCATCCAGAAGATCTGGGTCCCGCTGAACATCCAGGACTACGCGCCGTACCTGGCCCAGGTGAAGCGGGACGCCGACGCGGTCTTCGTGCTCGCGCTCGGGCGCTGGAGCGTGCTGTTCACCAAGCAGTACGCGGACAGCAGCCTCAAGGGCCGCGTCCCGCTGATCGCGGGCGGGACCCATACCGACGAGCACGTGCTCGCCCAGCTCGGCGACGACGCCATCGGGGTGATCAGCGCGCATCACTACTCGGCCGCGCTGGACACCCCGGCCAACCGGAAGTTCCGCGCGGCCTACGAGAAGGCGTACGCGCGCTCGCCGTCGTTCTACTCGGAGAACTGCTACACCGGAGCGCGCGTGATCGAGGAGGCGGTGAAGGCGGTGAACGGACGCGTCGAGGACCGGGCCGCCCTGATGGCCGCGCTGCGCCGGGTGGAGATCACCGACGCGCCGCGCGGGCCGGTCAAGATCGACGCCTACGGCAACCCGACCCAGAACATCTACGTCCGCAAGGTCGAGAAGGTGGGCGGGGCGCTCCAGAACACGGTGATCCACACCTACCCGGCGGTGAGCCAGTTCTGGACCTACGACCCCCAGCGATTCCTCGAGCAGCCGGTCTACTCGCGGGAGTTTCCCCCCTGCAAGCATTGCTGACGTCACGGAGGCCCCCGGACATGGACAAGTTCGAGTACTTCAGCGGCTTGCCGGAAGTGGGCATCGTCCCGCGCGCTCCGCACGTGGGCCCGCTGCTCCAGCACGTCCACGAGCAGGAGCACGGCCGCGGCGGCTTCGCGGGCCGGGTCAGCCACACCTATCACCTGTACCCGCCGAACAACTGGCTGCCCGGGGAGACCCGCGTGCTCGCGGACTGGGCCCCCCTCTGGGAATCGCCGCTGCGCCCGCTGGGCGGCACCCATCATGCCCTGGGCGTCGCGCGCCCGCCCGAGCCCCGCGACGTCTACCGGGGCATGGCGCGGCTGGTGGCGAACGCCACCGTGGCCATGAACGTGACCGCGCCCACCGCGCCCATGGACTACTTCTTCGAGCACCACTCGGCCACCCTCGTGGTCTTCGTGCACGAGGGCGGGGGCACGCTGGAGACCCTCTTCGGCCCCATCGCGTACGGGCGAGGGGACTTCCTCGTCGTGCCCAAGGGCATTCCCCATCGCTTCGAGTGCGCGGCGGGGCCGCAGTACTACTGGGTCTACGAGAGCTTCGCGGGCGATCCCGAGAAGGCGGAGGCGGCCACCACCGGCCAGTTCGTCACCCACAGCCGCAGCGACTACCGCTTCCCGCGCACGCTCGACACGCGTAACGAGGCGGGACGCTTCGAGATCGTCTCGAAGGTCGGCGCGGTCTACACGCGGCGAGTGCACCCGACGCATCCCTTCGACGTGGTGGGCTGGCGCGGCGACTACCTGCCGTATCGCTTCGCGGTCGAGGACGTGCGGCCGTTGACCGCGGACCGCTCGCACGTGCCGCCCTCGGGCCACACCGTCTTCAAGCTGCCCGGCTGCTACCTCTGCGTCTTCACGGTGCGCGCGGTCGAGAAGGAGGGGATGTGGCTGCCCTTCTTCCACCGGAACCTCGACTACTGCGAGACCATCGGGTACCACTGGGGCGACTTCTTCAGCCGCGGCGGCGTCATCCAGGAGGGCATGGTCACCGTGCATCCGGTCGGGCTGCCCCACGGCCCCCAGCCGTCCGCGCTCCACGCCTTCATGGCCGGGCACCGCCCCGCGCTCCATCGCGAGGTCGGCATCATGGCCGACTTCGTCAATCCCGCGCAGATCTCGGAGTACGCCCTGGGCCTGTCCCGGCCCGAGTACATGATGAGCTGGTCTGCCTACACCACGGACCCGCGGTTCATCCATCGGCCGGAGCGGCTGGCCGAGGTGCGCGCGCTCGCCGAGGGCCTGGCGGACGCGCGCGACGAGCTGCGGCCGCCGTCATGAGCCTCTCGACGCGCGACGCCCAGCTCCCCGCGGCGTACTCCGACCGCCTCGAGACGCTCTCCCTCGCGCCGCTGTGGACCGCGCTCCACGCGCTCCTGCCGCCGGAGCGCCAGACGCGCGTGGTGGCGCACCGCTGGCGGTGGAGCGAGCTGCGCGCGCCCCTGCTCGAGGCGGCGCGCCTGGTGCCGATCGAGCAGGCGGAGCGCCGGGTGCTGGTGCTGTGCAATCCCGGCCTTCCCGGCAACTTCTCGGCCACCGCCACGCTCTACGCGGGGCTGCAGGTCATCCTGCCCGGCGAGGCGGCGCCCAGCCATCATCACACCGCGGCGGCGCTCCGGCTGGTCGTCGAGGGCGCGGGCGCCTACACCACGGTGGACGGGGTGAAGTGCGCGATGGAGCCGGGGGATTTCATCATCACGCCGCCGATGCGCTGGCACGACCATGGGCACGAGGGCCGGGAGCCGGTGGTCTGGCTGGACGGCCTCGACATTCCCCTGGTCCGGAGCGTGGAGGCCAACTGGGCCTCGGCCATGAAGCCCGCGTCCACCCCCGCGACCGACACCGACTCCTCCCAGGACGAATTCACCGCGGCCGGCCTCGTGCCGCGCCAGTCGCGCTACGAGGAGACCGGCTACCCGCAGGTGCGCTGGCCCTGGCGCACCGCGCGCGCCGCGCTCGCCGCCATGGCCGCGACGGTGCCCCGGCGCGTCCCGGTCGTGCTGCGCCACGTGAACCCGCGCACCGGCGAGTATCCGCTCAGGACGATGGGCTCCGAGGCGCGGTGGCTGCGCCCCGGCGAGGAGACCGAGCGCGAGCGCCGCACCGGCAGCGAGGTGATCCACGTGATCGAGGGACAGGGCGAGAGCCAGGTCGGCGATCGCACCCTCGACTGGCAGGCCGGCGACGTCTTCGTGGTGCCGCCCTGGCACTGGACCACGCACCGCAACCGCTCGAGCCGGGCGCCGGCGTGCCTGTTCCACCTCAACGACGAGCCGGCGCTTCGCTCGCTCGGGCTGTGGCAGGCGGAAGCCGGTGCCTGATCCCGTCCGGTCGGAGGATCGCATGACTTCCCGCTACGAGTCGCTGATGGACGTCGTCCGCACCCGCATGACCAACCGGGCGTTCGCCCCCGCCGAGGTTCCCCGGGCGCACGTCGAGATGATCCTCGAGGCGGCGCGGCACGCCCCGTCGGGCGCCAATGCCCAGCCCTGGCACTTCATCGTGGTCACCGACCCGGCCGCGAAGGCGGCGATCGGCCAGTGCTTCGTGGACGAGCAGCAGCACCGCGCGAGGCTGCGCATGGGCTTTCCCACCCCGAACTACCACGGGGTGAAGACCGCGCCGGGGCTCATCGTGATCGCGGCCGACTTCCGCTTCGTCCGCGCCTTCCCGGTGCTCAACGACGGCTCGGACGTCGACCGGCTCTACCACCAGAACGCGGAGCGCATCCTGCTCCAGTCGGTGGCCGCCGCCACCATGTCCGCGCACCTGGCCGCCGCCGCCCTCGGCTACGCGGTGTGGTGGATCACCGCTATCGGGCAGGACGACATCCAGAAGCAGGTGAAGCCCTTGCTCGCCGTCCCCGACGAGCTCAGCATCATCGACGTGATGTGCTTCGGGCCCCCGCTCAAGCCGTCCTACAAGCGCTGGAAGAAGCGGCTCGACCAGATCGCGAGCTGGGACCGCTTCGATCCCGCCAACCTCATGACCGAGGGGGAGATCGACGAATGGGTCAAGACGACCCGTCACAAGGTGATGTACCGCGACGAGACCCGGGTCGACTGATGGCCCCGCTCACCCCGGTCGACCGCGTCCGTGTCACCACGGTGGTGGACAACTACATCGACGCCCTCCGTCAGGACGAGAAGGTGGCCCGGCGCCACAACGCCTTCGTGGCGCGCCAGATGGTGGACCTGCGGGCCGAGCATGGGCTCGCCCACCTCGTCGAGGTCACGCGGGGCGCGGAGACGGTGCGGATCGCCTTCGACTTCGGCCCCTCGGAGGCCGCGATCACCCACAACTTCCGGGTCCTCGGCCTCGATCCCGGTGCCATCGACGCCCTCGCCCTGAGTCACGGCCACTGGGATCACTTCGGTGGCCTGCTCGGCTTCCTGCGGACCTATCGCCCGGCCATGAAGAAGCCGCTCACGTTCTACGGCGGCGCGGATCACTTCCTCACCCGCTGGAACCAGCGCGACGCCCAGCAGGTCTGCATGGGCCGGCTCTACCGGGAGGAGATCGAGCGTCACGACGTCCGGGTGGAGACGGTCCGGACGCCGACCCTGCTCGCCGACGGGGCGCTGCTGAGCGGGGAGATGCACGAGGCGGAGCCCTTCGAGCCGATCCCCGCGAGTCTCCGGGTCGAGCGTGACGGGGCGATCGTGCCCGACGATTTCCTGGGCGAGCAGACCCTCATCTTCAACCTCAAGGATCGAGGCCTCGTGGTGGTGACCTCGTGCTCGCACCGCGGCATCGTCGGCATCTGCCGGAACGCCACGCGCATCGCGGGCGTGTCCAAGGTGCACGCGGTGATCGGGGGCTTCCACCTGAGCGGGCTCAAGGAGGAGCGGGTCACCCGCGTGGTGGACGCGTTCCGCGAGCTCGAGGTGGACTGGCTGGTCCCGCAGCACTGCACCGGGTTCGAGTCGATGGCCACCATGCTGCAGCGGATGCCGTCGGAGACGGTGGTGACGTCGGTCGGCTCGACGTTCACCTTTCAGGCGTAGGAAGCCCCTCACCCTGCCCTCTCCCCGCCGGGGAGAGGGA
>DATFGS010000482.1:0-3239 GCA_035249225.1 Candidatus Methylomirabilota bacterium
CAGCTCGCGCGCCATGAGCAGGCCCGCGGCCGCCGGCTTGAGATGACGGGCGATGCCCTCGGTGGACGCGTGGGCGCGATGGGCCGCCGCGAAGGCGTCGTTGACGTAGACCTGCGCGAGGCCGGCGAGCGACCGCGCGAAAGCGTCGTCGTTGGCTTCCTCCTCCGCGTGAAAGCGCAGGTTCTCGAGCAGCACGACCTCTCCGGGCTGGAGCGCGCGGACCCGCTCCTCCACCTCCGGCCCCACGCAGTCGGGGAGCAGCGCCACCGGGCGACCGAGCAGTGCCTCGAGCCGCTCGGCCACCGGACGCAGCGAATACTTGGGATCGGGCTTGCCCTTGGGGCGCCCGAGATGGGATGCGAGGACGAGCGCCGCGCCCCCCTTGAGGCAGCACTCGATGGTCGGCCGCACCGCGGTGATCCGGGTGTCGTCGGTCACCCGTGCGCCCTCGAGGGGCACGTTGAAGTCGGCCCGCAGGAAGACGCGCTTCCCGGACAGGTCGAGCTGATCGACGACGAGCTTCGCCACGGACGAGACGGCGCGGGCCGCGGACCGGCTACAGCGACCGGGCCATGTAGCGGATCAGGTCCCGCACCCGGGAGGAGTAGCCCCACTCGTTGTCGTACCACGCGAGCACCTTGACCAGGTTGCCGTCCACGACCGCCGTCGAGGGCAAGTCCACGATCGAGGAATGCGCGTTGCCGTTGAAGTCCACCGACACCAGCTCCTCGTCGGTGGCGTCCAGGATGCCCTTGAGGGGACCGGCGGCGGCGGCGCGGAAGACATCGTTGACCGCGGCCGGAGTGACCGACTTGCCGACCTCCACCGTGAGATCGACCACCGACACGTTGGCGGTCGGGACCCGGATCGCGATGCCGTCGAGCTTGCCCTTCAGCTCGGGCAGCACGAGGCCCACCGCGGTCGCGGCCCCGGTGGTGGTGGGGATCATGCTCACCGCGCCCGCGCGGGCGCGGCGCAGGTCCTTGTGCGGGAAGTCCTGGATCGGCTGGTCATTGGTGTAGGAATGCACGGTCGAGGCGAAGCCCCGCTTGATGCCGAAGTTGTCGAGCAGCACCTTCGCCACGGTGGCCAGGCAGTTGGTGGTGCACGACGCGTTCGACACCAGCTCGTGCTTGACCGGATCGTACTTGCCCTCGTTGACGCCGAGCACGACCGTGATGTCCGGGTCCTTGGCAGGCGCGGTGATCACGACCTTCTTGGCGCCGGCCTGCAGGTGCTTGGAGGTCATGGCCCGGTCCCGGAAGACGCCGGTGGACTCCACCACGATCTCGACGCCCATCTCGCCCCACGGCAGCGTGGCCGGATCCTTGGCCGAGCAGACGCGGACCTCCCGCCCGTTGACGAAGATCGCCTCGCCCTTGGCCTTCACCTCGGCGTTCAGCGAGCCGTGGACGGAATCGTGCTTCAGCAGGTGGGCCAGCGTCTTGGCATCGGCCAGGTCGTTGACCGCCACCACCTCCAGATCCGAGGACTCGAGCGCCGCGCGAAAGAAAACCCGGCCGATGCGTCCGAACCCGTTCACCCCGACCCGCACTGCCATGGGCGCTCCCTTTCCTGTTTGTCTCGGTTTGTCGAATACTTCCGGTCGACGAAGGATTTTGATTATAGCGAGCCCGGGCGGTGAGGCGCAAGCTCGCCTCCAACCCCGGCTAGACCACCCTGGCCACCGTCAGCGCCCCGACAGTCGCGGCCCCACCCTCCCGGAGGCACCGGGCGCATTCCGAGAGGGTCGCGCCCGTGGTGAGGATGTCGTCCACGAGGAGCACGTGGCGGCCCGCGATCAGCTCCGGACGGCGCAGCCGGAAGGCGGCCCGCACGTTGGCCCGCCGGGCCGGGGCGTCGAGCTCGGTCTGAGACGGCGTGGCCACGACGCGGACCAGCACATCGCCGCCGACCGGGACTCCCCAGGCGAGGCCGACCCGACGGGCCAGCAGCGAGGCCTGGTTGAAGCCGCGCTCCCGCTCGCGGCGCGGATGGAGCGGCACCGGCACCAGCAGGGCCGGCACGCCGGCCGGCAGCCGGCCCTCCATCGCCTCGACCAGCAGTGCGCCGAGCGGCGCGGACAGGCCCCGCCGGCCCCGGAACTTGAGCGCGTGCAGCGCCTCGCGCATCACATCCTCGTAGCGCGCCGCGCTCCGGGCGTAGTCGAACCCGGGGGCGTTCCTTCGGCAGGAACTGCACAGCAGGTCTATCGAATGCGGGGGCCCAGACATGGCCCCCGCACTCCCCCAGTCCGCGGACTTCCGTTCCGGCACGCTCGCTCCGATGAATTCGCCGACCGGGGTCCCGCAGACGCGGCACCACGGGGGACGGATGCGCCCGATCGCGGACCAGCAGGCACCGCACAGTGGATCGCGCCGGCCCGCGTCCAGGCGCGCTCGGCACACCGGACAGAACGGCGGGAAGACAAGGTCCAGCAGGGCTCCCGTCCACCGGCGCCAGGGGCCGGGGTCGGGACGCGCGCGGTCTAGGGCCGGGAGGTGTTCCAGCGACGGCAGGTGGGACAACGGTCGACCCAGCGGGCGTGCGCGGCGCCGCAGGCCACGCAGCGATGCGGCCATTCGATGCGATCGCTCTCCCGGAGCGCGCGCCGATACTCCTCCATCGCGTCCCGGAACTGTCCGCGCCGCTCCAGGATCGCGCCGAGGTATGCGTGGATGAGCGGCAGCTCGGGGGCGCGCACCTCCATCTTCTGGAACTGCTCCGCCGCCTCGTCGAGCATCGCGAGCTCGAAGTAGACGCGGCCCAGCCCGAAGGCCAGCGCCAGATTGTCGGGGTGGCGCGCGAGGGCGTTCTGGTAGAGCGAGATCATCCGGGTGGGCCGGCCCTCGGCCCGGTGCAGCTGCTCGATGCGCGACAGCACCGGCAGCGCCGGCTGCGCGCCCTCGGCCGCCCGCTCCCAGACGCGCAGGGCCTCGCGCGGCTCCCCCGCCTTGAGGTGGGCCTCGCCCAGCAGCAGGGCCGCGGGCACGAAGTCGGGCTGAGCGCGCAGGGCGTCCTTCAGGTGCGAGATCGCTCCCGCGCGGTCCTGCTTCTCGAGCCGCTCGCGGCCGATCTCGTAGTGCAGGCCCGCGAGCACGGTGCTCTCGGCCACCCGCGCCTCCCGCGGGGCCGCCTGCACCACGCGCGCCTGGATCTCCAGGGCCTCCGCGAAGCGCCGGCCCTCGATGAGCGCGTCGCGGCCGGCGGCGGGCTCGCGCGGCGCGTCGGCGGCCGCG
>DATFGS010000483.1:0-2184 GCA_035249225.1 Candidatus Methylomirabilota bacterium
TACCCGAGGGAGGAACGCTATGCTCAAGGTCGAGAAGCCCCAGGATCTCCTGCAGCACGTGGGCAAGGAGCTGGGTCCGTCCGAGTGGCTCACCGTGACCCAGGAGATGATCGACAAGTTCGCGGACGCCACCGGCGACCATCAGTGGATCCACGTGGACGTGGAGCGCGCCAAGAAGGAGATGCCCGGCGGCAAGACCATCGCCCACGGTTACCTGACGCTCTCGCTCCTCCCGCGGCTCGCGCCGACCCTCATGAAGATCGAGAAGCGGCGCCGCGGCCTCAACTACGGCTCCAACCGCGTGCGCTTCACCGCCCCGGTGCCCGCGGGCGCGCGCGTGCGGCTGCGCCAGAAGCTGGTCAAGGTGGAGCCCGTGGAGGACAACGGCTTCCGCATCACCAGCGAGATGACCATGGAGGTGGAGGGCAATGCCCGCCCGGCCATGGTCGCGGAGACGCTCGGTATCGTCTACGGCTAGCCTGCCCCGCGGCTAGCGGGCCGCTCGCAGCATCGGCACGAACGGCGGCGCCGCCCCGACCTGGACCCGCCCGAGCGCCTGGAACCCGTGGCGCTCGTAGAGGGACACGTTCCGCGGGTTGGTGGATTCGAGATAGGCCGGCGCGTGCTCCCGATCGCACCGCTGGAGCGCGTGGATCATGAGGGCGCCGCCGTGCCCCCGCCCGTGACGCGCCGGATCCACCCCGATCATCGGCAGGTACCAGTGCGGCCCGCTCGGGTGGTATCTCGCGAGCTGCTCCATCGCCGCGCCCAGATCGCGGCGGACGGCCTCATCGAGGGTTCGACCGATGATGTCGCCGAGGGCGACCTCATCCTGATGGACCCCGGGGGGCAGCCAGAGGGCGGCGCCCGTCCGGTCGTCGGTGCAGTACGCCCCGCCATGCGGGAACGCACGGCCCGCGAACGCCCGCACGAAGGCCGGCATGTTCGCGAGATACCGGTGGGACTCGGGCCAGCACCAGCGCGCCACGGGGTCCGCCGCGAAGGCCAGGACGATCGTGTCGACGGCGGCCGCCTCGTCCGCCGGGGTCACGGGCGTCACGATCGCGGTCACGGGTTGCCTGCCCCCTCCGGGAAATCCTAGCGCGCGCCGGTCACCTTCGCGCGCAGGTCGGCCACCTGCTGGTGGAATGGCGTGCCGCCCGGCGAATTCATCGGCGTGCTCTCGGCCAGCCCGGTGATGAGCTGCACCATGATCGGACCCTCCTCGGTGAAGAAGCCGGGCAGGCGCTTCTTGAAGTCCTCGATCGTGGTGATGGTGTACGCGTTGCGGTAGCCAGCCGCCTTGGCCATCGCCGCGAAGTCGGTTCCCGGCCCGCCCGGGGTCTCCTGTGAGCCCGAGGTGTGATACACGCCGTTCTTGAAGAGCAGGTGCGTGAAGTTCCGGGGGGCCGCGCCCGCGATGGTGGCGAGCGAGCCGAGCTGCATCAGCAGCGAGCCGTCGCCGTCGAAGACGACCACGCGGCGGTCGGGCGCGCCCAGGGCCAGGCCCAGACCCATGGCGGAGGCGCCGCCCATGAAGCCCACGCAGCCGACCGAGAGATCGTCGGGCGCGATCTTGCGCCAGGCCGGCCCGGTGGTCATGGTGGGCACGCAGATGGCGGTGCCGCGGGCGGCCTGGATCAGGGTGAGGATCTCTTCCGGCTTCATCATCACGCGGTCTCCAGGCCGACGAGCACCGCGGTGGGGCCTTTCCGCTCGCGGCTCTTCCGGTAGTACTCGGGGATCAGCTTCACGTCGTCCGGCCCTTCCATCCGCGCGTGCGGGATGCTGAAGACGTCCAGCAGCGGCTCCGCGAAGCGGACCATGGAGTGCCGGGAGTCCTTGGGATCCCGGTCCTTCTCGCGGCTCAACAGCCCGATCATGTAGAAGATCGGGATCTTGCCGTCCATCGAGATGCCGCGGATCGTATTCACGCTCGCGTAGAGGCCCGCGTGCTGGATCATCACGATCACCGGCTCGCCGGTCATGTAGAGCCCCGCGGCCACCGCGTTGGCGTCGTCCTCGGTCGAGCACGTCACCACGCGCAGGCTCCGCTCCTTGTCGAGCGCGGCCAGCACGCTCTTCTGGTGCGTGTCGGGCACGCTGATGATCCAGCCGAGCGGGTCCTGGCGCTTCGCGCCTTTTCGCTCCGACTGGAAAATCTCCTTGAATGCATCGATGATG
>DATFGS010000484.1:0-2078 GCA_035249225.1 Candidatus Methylomirabilota bacterium
TCATCTCCTGGGTCACGGTGAGCCACTCGGACGGACCCAGCTCCTTGCCCACGTGCTGCAGGAGATCCTGGGGCTTCTCGACCTTGAGCATAGCGTTCCTCCCTCGGGTATGATCTGCGGGCGCCATTATCGCCCAGTCCCGGAGGAAAGCACGCGATGAGTTACGACGCGCCCTTCGCCGGCCTCAAGGTGGTGGACCTGAGCCAGGGGATCGCGGGGCCCTACTCGGCCATGCTGCTGGCCCAGTACGGCGCCGACGTAGTCAAGGTGGAGCCGCCGGAAGGCGACTGGGCGCGCGCGCTCGGCAAGCGCTACGGCGACATGACCGCGTTTTCCATCGCGGCCAACCTCGGCAAGCGCTCGATCGTGCTCGACCTCAAGACCGAGGAGGATCGGCGGACGCTCCGGCGCCTCGTGGCCACCGCCGACGTGTTCCTCGAGAGCTTTCGGCCCGGGGTGGCGGCGCGGCTCGGCTTCGGCTATCCGGACGTGTCGGCGCTGAACCCGCGCGTCATCTATCTCTCGGTCTCCGGCTTCGGCCAGGACGGTCCCGACGCGGAGCGGCCGGCGGTGGACACCGTGTTCCAGGCCTTCACCGGCCTCATGTCGGTGAACCGCGGGCTCGACGGCATCCCGCACCGCGTGCCGGTGATCGTGATGGACATGGCCACCGCGCTCAGCAACTTCCAGGCGATGGCGGTCGCGCTCTACGCGCGCCGCGACGAGCCGCGCGGCCGCCACATCGAATCGAGCCTGCTGCGCGGCGGCGCGACCATCCAGTCCGTCTCGATGATCCAGCACCACCTGGAGGGCGGGAAGCCGCAGCCGGGCCTCACCCCCTCGGGCACCTTCAAGGCGAGCGACGGCTGGATCAACCTGACGATCCTGCGCGACGCGGAGTTCCCCGCGCTCTGTGACGCCCTCGAGATCCCCGCGGCGAAGGGCGATCCGCGCTTCGCCACCAACGATTCGCGCTTCGCCAACGTCGCCGCGCTGAACGCGGCGCTCGAGCCCGCCTTCGTGACGCGCACCTGCGCCGATCTCTCCGCGCGCCTGCGGGCCGCGCGGCTCATGCACCAGCGGGTGAACACCTACCTCGAGTTCCTCGACGACCCGCAGGTGGCGGCCGCCGGCGCGGTGACCTGGATCGAGCAGCCGGGCATCGGCCGCGTTCCGGTGCCGCAGGTGCCCGGCCTGCCGCCCTTCCGCAGCGGCACCCCGCTCGCGGTGGCGCCGGGGCTCGACCAGCACCGGAAAGAGATCCTGGCCGAGCTGGAGTGAGCCGGACGGAGCCGCCGGCCGGCTAGCCGATCCGCGCGGTACGGCTGACGTCGAGCGCGTGGTCGATCACCGCGGTCACGCGCTCGACGAAGCGCCGCGTGTGTGGCAGGCCGCCGTGATGATCGAACGCCGCCTCGTCCTTCCAGCGTGAATGGATGTAGAAGAGCTGCGGGTCGCGGCTCGACCGGAACGCGTGGATGGCGAGGCAGCCCGGCTCCTCGCGCGTGGGCGTGAGCACGTCGAGCAGCGCGGCGGCCAGCGAGCCCTCCTCACCCGGTCGCGCGTGGAAGCGCGCGAAGACGAACAGCTCCATCCGGCTCTCCCGGGGCGTGACCGCCCGGCGCTAACGGTAGAGGTCGATCAGCTCCTGGAGCGCCGCCATCTGGTTGCCCTTCGCGGAGGAGGGCACCACGATCAGGGTCTTCACCCCCGCCGCGTACCACGCCTCCACGCCGTCGCGCACCTCGGTCGGGCTGCCGTAGAGCGTGACCTGGGAGAGCCAGCGGTCGGACATCAGCGACGGGATCCGGTCCTCCTGGCCCGCCGCGATGGCTCGGCGGATCGCCTGCATCTCGTCCTCGAAGCCGGCCTCGATCCAGTAGTTCTGGTAGTTCGGCAGCTTCACGTAGCCGACCAGGGTGCGGCGGTTCACCGCCGCGGCGGCGGCGCGGTCGGCGTCGATGCAGGTCGGCACCATGTTGCCGATGAAGAACTCCTTGTTCGTGCGCGCCGCGTCGGGCAGGGCCTCGAGCGACTCGGGCATGTGCGAGCGCGCCGCGTTGGCCCACACCGCGCCC
>DATFGS010000485.1:0-5735 GCA_035249225.1 Candidatus Methylomirabilota bacterium
GCCCGCTCCGCGAGCATGCGGCTGACCTGGAGCAGCAGGGTGGACTTGCCGATCCCCGGGTCCCCGCCGATCAGGACCAGCGACCCGGTCACCACGCCGCCCCCCAGGACGCGATCCAGCTCGGCCATCCCGCTCGAGACCCGGTGTCCCCCGTCGCCCACCGAGATGTCGCGGATCGGCTGGGGCCGGCTCGACGTGACGCCGGGCCGCGCGGGGCCCCGCGCGGGCGCGACCCGCTCCTCCACGAGCTGCACGTAGGTGCCCACCCGGGCGCAGTCCGGGCAGGTGCCCGGCTTGGCGGCGGCGAGCCCGCACTCCTGGCAGCGATAGGTCGTCCGCTCGCGCGCCATCAGCGGCCCCCGCTCCCGGCCGAGTTGGCCGCGCCGCCCGACTCGATGGTCGAGCGGATCAGCGTCCGCAGCAGGAAGCTCCGCCGCGAGCCCTCGAGGAACTGCACGAGGTTCTCGTAGACGGTCGGGTCCTCCAGCAGCGCGCCGACGGTGCCCTCGCCCTGCTTGAGCCGGTCGGTGACCGCGCGCAGGTTGGCCATCGCGACGCGGAAGTCGGCGGTCGCGTCGCCGAGCGACCCGAGGGCGCCGTCGGTGCCGCCGTCGCGGGTGAGCTGGCCCAGCAGCCCCTGGCCCTGGGCCACCCGCTCGGAGACGTCGCGGAAGTTGTGCGCCACGACCCGCAGGTCGTCGGCCACGGTCTTGTACTGCGGATCGTGCAGCAGGGCCGAGAGCAGGTTGTCGCGCGACTCGAGCTTCTCGGCGGTGCGGCCGATGGTGTCCATGGCCGCGAGCAGCGCGCGGACCGACTTGCCGCTGTCCGGCGAGAGCAGCGCGCCCACCGCGTGGTCGCCCTGCTCGGCCCGCGCCAGCAGCGATTGGGTGCGGGTCAGGATCGCGTTGAGCTTCGTCAGCGCCTCCGGCTCGTCGTACACGAGGGCGTGGACCAGCCCCTTGCCCGTCTCCACTTCCTTGGCGATCCGGTCCACCCGCTCCGCGGTGCCCTTGAGGCTGGTGGCCAGGTCCCGCACCGTCTGCAGCGTCTCCGCCCCGGCCTTGAACATCTGCTGCATCTCGACCGAGTCCTGGGTCGCCAGGACGTCGCCGGGCTTCAGCGCGGGGGCGGCGGTGGTGCCGATGGAGATCTCCACGATCTTGTCGCCCAGGAGCCCCTGGGTGGAGATCTTGGCCGCCGAGTCGCCGCGCACCCGCTCCGAGAAGCGTCGCGCGATCGTGACCGTGACCCGCACCTTGCCCCCGGGCTTCTCGGGCAGCTCGACCGCGGTGACGCGGCCGATCTGCACGCCGGCCAGGCGGACGGTGGCGCCCTCGATGAGCCCGCCCACCTCGGTGAACTCGGCGACCAGATCGTACTTGCGCTCGAAGTAGCGCCCCTGGGCCCCGAGCAGGTAGATGATCGCGAAGAACACGAGCATGCCGGAGAGGATGAAGGCCCCGATTCGGATCTGCAGGGCGAGCCGGCCGTCGGCCATGGCTAGATCTCCCTCAGCTCGCCGGCCAGGAACCGGCGCACGTCCGGGTTGGCGGAGCGGTGGATCTCGGACGGCGGGCCCTGGTCGGCGAACTGCCCCTGCATCAGGATCGCCATCTGGTCGGCCACCAGCTCGGCGAACTCTACGTCGTGGGTCACCACGATGGCGGTGTCGCACACCCCGGTCCGGAGCTGGGCGATGAGCTCGGCGACCAGCTTCGCGTTGGTGGGGTCGAGCCCCGCGGTGGGCTCGTCGAAGAACACGACCTCGGGCTCCACGATCAGGGCCCGCGCGATGCCCACGCGCTTGCGCATGCCCCCGCTCAGCTCCGCGGGCAGCAGCTCGTCGGTGTCGGGCAGCCCGACCAGGTCGAGGAAGTGGTGCACCCGGTCCGTGATCTCCCCGAGGGACAGGCGGGTGTGCTCGCGCAGCGGGAAGGCCACGTTCTCGAACACGGTGAGCGAGTCGAAGAGGGCCGCGCCCTGGAACACGAAGCCGGTCCGCCGCCGCAGCGGGAGCATCGCCTCCTCGCTCATCCGGTCGATGCGGGTCCCGAACACGTGCACCTCGCCCGCGTCGGGCTGCGCGAGGCCCGAGGCGATGCGCAGGAGCACCGTCTTGCCGGTGCCGCTGCCGCCCATCACCGCGAGGATCGTCCCCTTGGGCACGACGAAGCTCACCCCGCGCAGCACGGCCTTCTCCCCGAACGACTTCCAGACCTTCCGGAGCTCGACGAGCGGCGACGCGGAGGTCATCGGCTCACCAGTACATGAAGAGGAAGAGACGCGTGATGAAGAAGTCGGAGATGATCACCCCCATCGCCACCTGCACCACCGTCGCGGTGGTGGAGCGGCCGAGCCCCTCGGTCCCGCCTTCGGTGGCCAGGCCGTTGTAGCAGCCGATCAGGGTGACGAGGCCGCCGAAGACCAGGCTCTTGCCGAGCCCGGTGAGGAAGTCCTTGAGGACCACCCAGTAGGCGATGGTGTTCCAGTAGAGATACGCGTCGACGTTGCGATCGAACACGGCGATCAGCATACCCCCGAGCAGGCCCATTCCGTCCGCGAGGATCGTGACGAGCGGGAAGACCAGCACCGCGGCCATGAACCGGGGGACGATGAGCCTCTTGACATAGTTCACCCCGAGGGCGCGCAGGGCGTCGATCTGCTCGGTGACCTTCATGGATCCCAGCTCGGCGGTGATGCCCGAGGCCACCTTGCCGCCCACCAGGATGGCGGTCAGCACCGGCCCCAGCTCGCGCAGGATGGAGAGCGCCACCACCGGGCCCACGTAGTTCTCCGCCCCGAAGCGGGCCATGTTGACCGCGGTCTGCAGCGCCAGCACCATGCCGGTGAACAGCGCGGCGGTGAGCGCGACCACGAGCGATCGCACCCCGATGATGTCGATCTCGCGGGCGACCAGCCAGAAGTAGGACGGGGGCAGGGTCAGGTTGCGGGCCACCCGCATGGTGAGCAGCCCGAGGCCGCCGTACCAGAGCGCGGTCTCCCGCAGGTGCTGCCGCAGGTCCTTCGTCGCGATCATCGCGCCGGCTCCAGCACGAAGCTCTCGACCAGGGCCCGGAACGCGGGCCGGCCGGCGTCGAACGCCTCGCTGGGGGCGACGTAGAGGAAGTCGTGCACGCACGGCTCCGCGCGCACCACCAGGGCTTCCACCGTGACCGTCCGCCCCTCCGCGAGGCCGCGGACCACCGAGTGGGCCGCCTCGCGGCCGCCCACGGTGGAGGTGCCGTTCTCGAGCACGTCGCGTCGGGTGAGGCCGAAGGTCAGGTGGCGCGCCAGCACGTCGAGCGGACGCGTGGACTCGCGGCCGCGGCAGGTCGCGTCCACGATCATGCCGCCCGGCCGCGCCTCGCCGCGCAGCGCGAGGTCGGCCCGCGGCCCGGCATCCACCCGCCATCCGGTGGACGGCAGCGTCACGCGGTAGCCTTTCGCCGAGTAGAACATCCCGTTCTCGATGCGCCCCGTCGCCGTCGCGCAACCCGCGAGCAGGACCAGCGCGAGCAGGGCGGGCGCGAGGGGCCGGCCGGTCACGTGTCCTTCTTGTGTCGGCGGGCGAGCTCCTCGAAGACGCGGCGGAGCGGGATCCCGCGGGCGCTCAGCAGGACCATGGTGTGGAACCAGAGATCCGCGACCTCGGAGACCACGCGCTCGTCACCCTCGCCGCCCAGCGCCGCGGTCATCACCTCCGCGGCCTCCTCGCCGATCTTCCGGCAGATCTGGGGCTGGCCCTTCGCGAGCAGTCCCGCCACGTAGGAGCCGGCGGGCGGCGCCACCTTCCGCGATTCGAGCACCCGCTCGAGAACCTCCAGCATCGCGGGGCCCGCCGCACCCGCCGCGGGCGCCCCCTCCCCGCCGTCGAGGCGCGTGAAGAAGCAGCTTCGCGCCCCGGTGTGGCAGGCCACGCCGTCCTGGTGCACCTGCACCAGCAGGGTGTCCCGGTCGCAGTCGGCGTAGATGCCGTCCACGTGCTGGGCGTGCCCGGAGGTCTCGCCCTTGCGCCAGAGCGCGCTGCGCGAGCGCGACCAGAAGTGGGTGAGACCCGAGCGCCGCGTCGCCTCGAGCGACTCGGCGCTCATCCACGCGACCATGAGGAGCTGTCCGGTCTCGGTGTCCTGGACCACCGCCGGGATCAGGCCCTGCGCGTCCCACTTGAGGTCGTCCGGCACGCTCATGGCCCGAGCCTCACCGCCACCCCGCGCTCGTCGAGGTAGCGCTTGGCCTCCGGCACCGTGTGCTGCCCGAAGTGGAAGAGCGTCGCCACGAGCGCGGCGTCCGCGCCGCCCTCGACCAGGCCCTCGCGGAGATGCTCGAGGCACCCGACCCCGCCCGACGCGATGACCGGGACCGACACCGCCTCGGCCACCGCGCGGGTCAGCGCGATGTCGTAGCCGTCGCCGGTGCCGTCGCGATCCATGCTGGTGAGCAGGATCTCGCCCGCGCCGAGCCGCTCGACCTCGCGCGCCCACTCCACCGCATCGCGCCCGGCCAGCCGTCGCCCGCCGTGGGTGAACACCTCCCAGTGGCCATTGGTCGCTTTCGCGTCCACGGCCACCACGATGCACTGGCTGCCGAACGCCCGCGCGGCCTCGGTGACGAGCGCCGGGCGCTCCAGCGCCGCGGTATTGAGCGACACCTTGTCGGCGCCGGCGCGGAGCAGGGTGCGGATGTCCTCGAGCGACCGGATCCCGCCACCCACCGTGAGCGGCATGTAGATGCCCTCGGCGGTGCGCCGGACCACGTCGAGCATGGTGGCGCGCCCCTCGTGCGAGGCGGTGATGTCGAGGAAGACGAGCTCGTCGGCGCCCTGGGCGTCGTAGGCCAGCGCGGCCGCGACCGGATCGCCCGCGTCGCGCAGCTCGACGAAGCGCACGCCCTTCACGACGCGCCCGTCCTTGACGTCCAGGCACGGGATCAGCCGCTTGCAGAGCATGGCCGCCTACCGCACCACCGCGGCGAGCGCCGCGCCGAGGTCCACCGCGCCGCTGTAGAGCGCGCGCCCCACGATGACCCCGGCCAGCTCCGGCACCGTCGCGAGCTGCCGGATGTCGTCGAGCGAGCCGACCCCGCCGGAGGCGAAGACGTCGATGCCCGCC
The DNA here is from genome assembly GCA_035249225.1 of Candidatus Methylomirabilota bacterium. Classification (GTDB taxonomy): domain Bacteria; phylum Methylomirabilota; class Methylomirabilia; order Rokubacteriales; family CSP1-6; genus CAMLFJ01. The sequence goes on from DATFGS010000485.1 coordinate 5,112, forward strand.
GCCTTGGCCACCGCCTCGGTGCTCCACAGATTGGGGCCGTTCTGGGTGCCGTCGCGCGCGATGTCGGTGTAGATGATGCCGGCCGCTCCCGCCGCCGCCGCGTCGCGCGCCAGGGCGATGGCGTCGAGGTCGAGCACTCGCGTCCAGCCGTCCACCGCGACGCGCCCGTCGGAGGCGTCGATGCCGACGATGACCTGCTCGCCGAACCGCTCGCACACCTGGCCGAGGAACGCGGGATCGAGCGCGGCCCGCGTGCCCACGATGGCCCAGCGCGCGCCCGCTTCCAGCACCGCCTCGACGTGCCCGATCTCGCGCAGCCCGCCGCCCACCTGCACCGGGATCCGCACCGCCGCGATCATGGCGCGGACGAGGTCGGTCTGGGAGGGGCGGCCCGCGAAGGCTCCGTCGAGGTCCACCACGTGCAGGCGCCGGGCGCGCGAGTCCTGCCAGCGGCGGGCCACCGCCACCGGGTCGTCGGAGAAGACGGTCTCGGCGTCGGCGCGGCCCTGCAAGAGCCGCACGCACCGCCCCGCTTTCAAGTCGACCGCGGGAACTATCTCGAACATGAGGTCACGCCCGCGCGGCGCGGACGACCGCCGCGAAGTTCTCGAGCATGCGGATGCC
>DATFGS010000486.1:0-2511 GCA_035249225.1 Candidatus Methylomirabilota bacterium
GCGGAGCCGACGCGTCCTCGTGGTGGAGGACAGCGACGACGCGCGCCAGAGCCTGCGCCTCCTGCTGGAGATGGCCGGCCACCAGGTGGAGGCCTGCGAGGACGGCCCCAGCGGGCTGGCCCGCCTCCGCGCCTTCCGGCCGGACGTGGCCCTGATCGACCTGGGCCTTCCGGGCATGGACGGGTACGCGGTGGCGCGGGAGGCGCGCGGGTCGCCGGAGACCCGCGCGATTCGCCTCGTCGCGGTGACCGGCTACGGGCAGGCCGAGGACCGGCGGCGGGCGCTCGCGGCGGGCTTCGACCTGCACGTGACCAAGCCGGTGGACGCCTCCATGCTCGACGAGATGCTGGGTCCCGCTACGTCCTGATCGCGGCCCGCGCGGCCACCGGCTCGAGGCCGTGGACGGTCTGCAGGTGCTCGCGGGTCTCCACCAGGGTCGTCCCCACGTAGCTCGCTCCCGCGGTCTCCAGACGGCGCCGCTCGGCCTCGTCCTCCTCGCGCAGGCCCCAGCGCCCCACGACGATCCGCAGATCCGGAAAGCGCGCGCGGAGCCGCTTGCTCAGGTACCGCGTGCGGGCCGCGAGGCCGCTGGCGGGGAGCGCGCCCAGGCACACCACCGCCGGCCGGGTGCGCTCCACGAGGGCGGTGACCTCGGAGGCCAGGAGCTGGGGCGAGGTCATCTCGATGGTCCAGCGTGCGGGATCCATGAGGTGGCCGAGCATGATCAGCCCGAGCTCGTCCGCCTCGTCCCGCACCGGACTGGCCAGCATGAGGATCTTCCGGTCGGACGCGGAGGCCCCGGAAGGGCCGGCGCCGGCCTCGGCGTCGGCGGCGCGCCGCTCCGTATCACGCGTCGCGCGGAGAGTCTCCACGATCTCACGAGTGGCGCGCCACACGTAGCGCTCGTCCTCCTCCGAGAGCTGCGCATGGCGGCGGTCGCGCCGGGCCCGGCCGAGCGCGGGCAGGATGACCTCGTCGTACACCGCCTCGAGCGGGTGGTCGGCCGCGTACTCGGTCGCGATGCGCGCGGCCTCCGCCTCGTCCCCGGCGAGCAGCCGCTGGTAGTAGGCGAGGGGGGGCGCGATCGGGGGCACGTCGGCCATCAGGATGCCGATGAACTCCATCCCGGGCACGTGCTTGGCGAAGACGACCAGGCACACCGTGAGGGGCGTGGCGAGGAGCAGCCCCACCGGGCCCCAGAGCCAGGCCCAGAAGGCGACCGAGCAGAGCAGGGCCACCTGGGAGACGCCCGCGCTCTGGCCGTAGAGCAGGGGCTCGAGCGCCATGCTGCAGAGCGCTTCGAGCAGCACGAAGAGGCCGGCGACCAGGAGCGGCTGGTGCCAGGTCGGAAAGGCGGCGAGCGCGAACACGCCCATGAGGAGCGCGGCCAGCCAGACGCCCACATAGGGGATGAAGCGCAGCACCGCGGCCAGGAAGCCCCAGAGCAGCGCATAGGGCACGCCGAGGAGCAGGAGGCCGATCGTGATGCCCATGCCGAAGCTCGCGTTGATGATCGACTGCATGAGCAGGTACCGGCTGATGCGCTGGCCCGCCTCGTCCAGGGCGCGCGTCGTGGTGGCGAGCCGGCCGTAGCCGCCGAGGCGGATGAGCCGGTTCCGGAGGTCCTCCCGCTCGATGAGCATGAAGATCACGAGGACGAGCACGGTCGCCGCCCCGCCCAGCCCCTCGATCAGGGTAGGCAGCTGCCACAGCCCGGTCGGCTCCGCGCGGACCACGACCGGGGCCGGCGCGGCGCGGGGGCGGGGCGGCGCGGGGTTCTCCTTTTGCAGCTCCTTGGTGACCTCGGTGACCGCGCTCTGCGCCTTCTCGATCGCGCCGCCCCGCCCGAGGCGGCGGACGTGCGCGATCTTGGCGATCAGGTTGTCGCGATAGCCCGGGATGCCGGTGGACAGCAGCCGCAGCTCGGCGGTGATCGCCCACGCCACTCCGCCGAGCGCGGCGAAGAGCAGCGTCACCGCCAGCCCCACCGAGAGCGCACGCGGAAGCCCGACGCGCAAGAGCAGTCCGACCACCGGCTGGAGCATGAATGCGATCAGGATCGCGAGCGCGATGGGGATCAGCACGCCGCGCGCGAGGTAGAGCGCGGCGACGCCCACGATCAGGGCGGCCACCACCACCAGGGGCTTGACCGAGCGCGCGGAGCTCGCCACGCCCGAGTGGGCAGCAAGCGATGTGCCACGCCGCGCGTCGGGCAAGTGACTGGAATCCGGGAGGCCGCGGACGGCTCCGGTAGTTTCTTCGCGGTAAGTCCGACGCGGGCCCGGCCGTTCTCGCGGGCCCTGGGCCCCGCGGCTAGGCGTGATCGTGGTGGTGCCCGTGCTCGTAGTGGGCGCGGAGGAGATCCTGGCCGAAGTCGCGCCGGGGATCGTGCCAGACCGAGTGGATGTGGTTGGCGTTGTTCTGGGTGTTGTCGTACTCGATGAGCAGCGTCGGGCCGTGCAGCCGGTAGTAGTGCGCGCGGTCCGGCTCGAGCGGGCCGGCCCAGGCGAA
>DATFGS010000487.1:0-1245 GCA_035249225.1 Candidatus Methylomirabilota bacterium
GGGATCACCACGCCCATCGGCTCCATCTGGTACATGGAGGCGTCCGTCGAGTAGAGCAGGCGGGAGTAGTGGTCGAAGCGGACGTCGCCTTCGACGCGGCGGCGCAGCTCGTGCTCAAGATCGCTCATGGCCGGGATTATGGCACGCGGCCGCGCGGACCCGCAATTGACCGCGGCGCGCGGCGCGGGAGCGGTGCGCTCAGCGGCGCGCGCCGAGCAGGCGGATCAGGAGCCGGCGGACCGCGGCGGCCTCGAGCGGCTTGAACAGGACCCCGTCGGCGCCCGCTTCCATCGCGCGCGGCTCCGCGTCGAGCGCGCGATCGGTCATCGCCACGACCTTGGTCTCGCGGATGACCGGATCGCGCTTGAGCTGGCGACAGACCTCGAAGCCATCCATGCCCGGCATGCCGAGATCGAGGAGCAGGACGTCGGGGCGGAAGGTGCCGACCTTGAGGAGCCCCTCGAAGCCGTTCGCTGCGGTCTCCATCCGCGCGCGGGGGTCGTGGCCGCGCAGGGCCGCCACCAGCACCTCGGCCACCTCGCGCTGATCGTCGACCACGAGCACGCGCGGCGGCTCTCCGGCGGCCAGCCCGAAGCCGTGAGTCTTCCGGAAACGCTCGAACTCGTCCGCGAGGATGCGGAAGTGCCCGCCCGGAGTCCGGAACGCGGCGAGCTTGCCCTGCTGGATCCACTTCTTGATGGCGGCGGGGGAAACCTCAAGCATTTCCCCTACTTTCCCGGTCGTCAGGTATCTCCTGAGCAGCCGCTTCGGGGCCACGGCGCGCGATCCGGCGGTTGACCGCATGCGAAAACTCTAGCAGCCGGGCCGCGAATCGCCCGCCGAGATTCGACGGCCCCCGCGGCGCGGAGCGCCCCGGCGATCCGGAAAAAGTTACGCGTTGGGGGCCCGGGAGAAACGTGGAGCGCCCGCGCAAAAACGGTAGGTTACAATCGATTCGCCCTGGCACTCGGCCTGCAGCGCAGGTACGTGCCGGAGGAGAGGACACGGTGCCCGAATCCAGCGAGGAAGCCAGGGGACAGACGATTCTCGTCGTGGACGATGAGGCGGAGGTGCGCGCCCTCGTGCGCGAGGTGCTGACCCTGCACGGCTACACCGTGATCGACACCGGCGATCCCTTCGAGGCGCGCCGCATCGCCGAGGCGCAGCCGATTCACCTGCTGCTCACCGACGTGGTGATGCCGATCATGAACGGCCTCGAGCTGGCCAAGCGCGTCGAGGCCTGCA
>DATFGS010000488.1:0-5201 GCA_035249225.1 Candidatus Methylomirabilota bacterium
CCTGGGACAGCGCCACCACGATCTGGCCGCCCTTCTTCGGGGTCTCCGCGGCGAGCACGGCGCCGGACCGGACGATGGGGGCCAGCATCGCCCCCGCCCCCGTCGTCGCGAGCAGTCCGAGCACCTCGCGGCGCGAGAGCGACGGGGAACCGGATCCGGGGTCGTTGGGACGAACGTCTCGGTCGATCATGGCGTCTCCTTCGTCTCGGGTTTACCGCGCGGTGCGTGCTCGGGCCGGGCGGCACCGATACTGCGCCGTCGCCCGTGTCGCGTCAAGAGCGTAGCAACCGAGGCGGCTCTTTCCGACGGCAGATCTCGAGCGATATACTGACGACGATGACTCTCGTGATGGGGGCGTACTTCTTCTTCATCGCGTTCATCCTCGCTCACCTCGAGATCCAGATCGAAGGCCCCCACGGCTGGGCCGAGAAGTTGCCCACCTGGCGCTGGGATGGCCCCCGCGTCCGGCGCTGGTTCGGCAAGCCGGTGACCGGATACCACCTCTGCCTGGTGACGTGCATTCTCCTCTTCCTGCACGTGCCCCAGTTCTATGGCGGCTCCTGGGAGCGCGAGGCGGACCTGCTCGCGATGTTCTTCGTCCTCACCGTGACCTGGGACTTTCTCTGGTTCGCGTGCAACCGCCATTTCGGCGTGGCCCGGTTCCGCAAGGGCCAGATCTGGTGGTTCCCGACCTGGGCGCTCGGCGTTCCCCAGCCCTACCTCATGGGGATCGCGCTCTCCCTCGGCGCCGCGCTCGCGCCCGCCCTCTGGACGGGAGCGTGGGCGGATCGCGCCCAGCGCTGGGCTCTCGTGTTCGGCGAGTTGCTCGCGTTGACGCTCGTCGTGACCGCCTTCACGCTCCGCCCGCTGCGTCGGGACTCGGCACTTCGTCGTGGAATCCGTGGCGCGGTGAAGGCCAAGCCCAAGTAGCCCTCACCACGAGCCGAGCCAGCGTCGGAGCTTGCGGACCGGCCCGCCGATGCCGGTGCTCGACGGCTCGTCGCCGTCGCTGAAGATGACCCCGTGGCCTGGCTTCGCCCCGGGCAACAGCTCGGCCAGTCCCGCCTGCAGGGCCTGGGCCGCGTCGCCTATCAACTCGCCCAGCTCGGCCACGAGACCGTGCGCCGGACGCCCGCCCCAGTCGACATAGCGGTAGGGGTGGACCACGTGCCCCGAGTGCTCCGTGCGACCGCAGGCCCCGCAGAGACGGACGCCGCACGTGTCGCAATAGAGGACGGCCAGGTGATCCGGGTCGTGCGCGCAAGACAGGGCGGACGCCGGAAGGTGCCGCTCTATCGAGCGCACGGCCAGCTCCACGCCGTCGGTCGCTCGCAGGCGGGCGCCGAGCTCGTTCGCCCGCTCGCGGATCTGTGGGCGCCGGCAGGCGTCGAAGGCCGCCATGAGAGCCTCGCTGTCGAGCCGGCGGATCGGAATCGGCTCCGGCCCGGCGCCCGCATCCGCGACGACGCGCCCCCAGAAGAACTGGTCGCCGAAGAAGGGCACCACCACCGTCGGCAGTCCGGCGCGCAGGCCCGCGGACGTGGTCCCGGCTCCGCCGTGATGGCAGACCGCCCGGCAGCGCGCGAACAACCAGTCGTGCGGACAGTCGCCGATCACATAGACGTTCGGCGGGGGGGCGCCCCCGCCCAGGTGCGCCCAGCCCTCGGACACGATGCCGCGGGCGCCCGCCTTGTTGAGCGCCGTGAAGATGGTGCGGGTGAGGGCGGCGGGGTCCTCGGCAACGACCGAACCGAACCCGACGTAGATCGGCGCCTCGCCGGCCGCGAGGAAGTCGAGGAGGGCCTGCGGCGGCTCGTAGGTGTGGGCCTGTTCGTACGGGATGAAATTCGCCAGGTCGATGTGCGGGCCCCAGTCCGTCGGCTTGGGCACCAGGCTGGCCGGCCACAAGTAGGTGAAGGGCACCTCGTGGTCCTCGAGCAGCGCCGCGCCATCGGCGAGCGAGATCGGCGGCAGCTTCAGGGTTTCCGTGCGGAACGCATCCACCAGGTCGCCGATGCCCGCCCACACGAGCAGGTCGACGATCCCGTAAGAGAAGAAGTTCTCCACCGGACGATGCGTGCCGGGATCGATGTTGGCGAACGGGTGCGGGACGGTCACCGTGGAGCTCCAGGGCATGGTGAAGACCATGTGCAGCGGGATGTGCAGCGCCTCCGCGCAATGAATGTGACCATAGCTCGGCGGGTTGGCGACGATGGCGTCGGCCCGGAAGGGCCGCGCGCCCGGCCGCTCCGGATCCGCTTCGGTGCAGGCCCGCCAGGTTGACGCGAGGATCTCGGCGATCATCGCCCGCTTCTTCGGCACGTCCTCCCAGATCTGATCGAGGTGGGTCGGGACGATGCGGCCACCGGTCTTGACGATGTACTGCATCATCTCGTGCGGATCGCCCCCGAGCGGATAGAACTCCAATCCGGCACGCTCGACCATGGGCCGGAACTCGGGGTGGGTCGCGATGCGCACCCGGTGCCGCTCCGCCAGCCGGCGCCCGATCGGGATGAACGGCTGGACGTCGCCGCGCGAGCCGACGACCATGACGACGATCGACAGTGGCGGCACGTGGGCCGTCTCGGTCGGGGGGGCGGGCGCGACCGCGAGCTCGGTGGTGTGGGCGGCCAGCCACGCGGAGGCATCGGCGAAGTCGCTCGCGGCATGATCGAAGTCCATCTGCAGGCTGCCGCCGGCCCCCGCCGAGACACCCTTGAGCCCGCGCATGGCGGCGGCGCGCAGGCGGCGGCTGTGCAGCCGTCGTCGCAGGAAGGCGGTGGCGACCGCGTCCAGGAAGCCTTCTCTCCCGGGTTCACCCACCGCGTCTCCTTCAGGCTTCTGACGCCGTGCGGAGGACCGCGCCGCGCCCGACCCCGCCCGTTCTTATCGTGGGGCGGTCGAGGGTTCGTGGGCCTTGAGGAAGCGCCGCGCGTGCTCCACCACCTCGTCGATGTGCTCGGGCGAGTCCTTCCAGGGATAGATGGTGACCTCGGCCTTCGCGGCGAGGCTGGCCACCTCCATCGCGACCTTGTACGGGTGCGCGGGCACGTCGTCCGGCGCGATCAGCAGCGGCGTCTTGATGGACCGCACGAAATCGCGCGACACCGTGAAGACGAAATCGGCCCGGTTGGTGTACATGCTGGTCAGGAAGTCGTGGACCATGGCCATGGTGACGTCGGGGCGCTTCTCGCACAGCGCCGGCCCCCAGCCCTTGATGTTGTTCTGGTAGAAGAGATCCGGCATCTCGGGGCGGGAGCCGCTCGGCTGCATCATCGCGGCGGCGACGACGCGCTCCGGAGCCCGCTTGATGAGGTTGTGGATCATCGGCCCGCCGATGCAGAAGCCCATGACCAGGAACTCCCGGATCCCGAGGTGGTCCATCAGCCCGAGCTGGTCGTCGGTGTAGGCGTCCCAGGGGCGGTCGACCTCCAGGGGGCCGCTGGACCGGCCGGGGTTGGCATTGCGCAGGTCCGCGCAGATGCATCGGAAGTCGTTCTGGTACCGCTTCATCGGATCGAAGGGCGAGGCGGTCTGCCATGATGACAGGGCCGAGTTGAGCCCGCCGCCCGGGATGAGCAGCAGGGGGAAGCCGGAGCCGACCTCCTCGTAGTGGATGCGGACCGGCCCTCTTTCGTAAAACGGCATTGGCGGTTCTCCTTCCTTTGAGAGTCCCGCTACTCTAACTCACGGCCCCGATGTTTTCACGCGCCCAGTCCTCACTCCTCCCGAGCCTCCGTGCCCTCTCCGCGCAGCGTCGGATCGAGCAGATCGCGCAGCCCATCGCCCAGGAGGTTCAACCCGAGCACGGTGACCATGATCGCGGCGCCCGAGAGCCCGGAGATCCACGGCGCGTTCTGGAGGAACGAGCGGCCGTCGCTGATCACCGCGCCCCAGGTCGGCGCGGGCGGCTGCACCCCCAGGCCGAGGAAGCTCAGGGAGGACTCGACGAGGATGGCGTCGGCCGCGCTGACCGTGACCATGACGAGGACGGGCGCCAGGCAGTTGGGCACGACGTGGCGGGTCAGGACGCGCCAGTGGGGGCTCCCGAGGGCGACCGCGGCCAGCACGAACTCGCGCTCCCGCACCGTGAGCGTCACCGCGCGCTGCAGGCGGGCGAACCGCGGCAGGAACGCCACCGCGACCGCGATGATCACGTTCAGCAGGCTCGAGCCCAGCCCGGCCATGACCGCCAGCGCGAGCAGCAGCGCCGGGAACGCCAGCATCATGTCCACGAGGCGCATGGTGACCAGGTCGAACCGGCCCCCGAAGTAGCCGGAGACCACGCCCACGCCCGCGCCCCCGATCGCGGCGACCCCGACCACGATCACGGCCACCAGGAGCGAGACGCGGGCGCCCCAGACCACGCGGCTCCAGACGTCGCGGCCGAAGTCGTCGGTGCCGAAGAGATGCGCGGAGCTCGGCGGCCGGATGCGCTCGACGAGGCTGTTGGCGATCGGGTCGTGGGTGGCCAGGATCGGGGCCAGCGCCGCGAGGACGAGCACCGCCGCGAGCACGACGAGCCCCACCCAGACCGCGACGCTCCGGCGGAGCCGTGCGTTCACGCGTCCGGTCAGGCCCGCACCCGGGGGTCGAAGACCGCGTAGAGCACGTCCACCAGGACGTTGACCAGCACGATGCTGGTGGCGAACACGACCACCAGGGCCTGCACCTGCGGGTAGTCGCGCTGGTAGATCGACGAGATCAGCAGGCTCCCCATGCCGGGGCGGGCGAAGACGGTCTCCACCAGGATGGTGCCGCCGAGCTGGATGCCGAAGTTGGTCCCGACGATGGTGAGGATCGGCAGGGCCGCGTTGCGGAGCGCGTGCTTGACGATGATGAGCAGCTCGCGGAGGCCCTTGGCGCGTGCGGTGCGGATGTAGTCCTGCCGGATCACCTCCAGCATCGCGGAGCGCGTCATGCGCGTGACCATCGCCCCGAGCGACAGCCCCAGCGCGAGGGCGGGCAGGACCAGATGGTGCAGGGTGCTGAGCCATCCGCCCTCCGCGCCCGCGCCGATCGTCGGCGTCCAGCCGAGCGTGAAGGAGAAGAGGAGCAGGAGCAGCAGACCGAGCCAGAAGACCGGCATGGACATGCCGCCGAGGGCGAGCGTCATCGTGACGTAGTCGAGCGGGCGGTTGCGGCGGGTGGCCGCGAGGATGCCCGCCGGGATGCCGAAGAGCATGGACACCACCGCGCCC
>DATFGS010000489.1:0-31799 GCA_035249225.1 Candidatus Methylomirabilota bacterium
GTCACCGGCGGCACCGGGTTCGTGGGGGCCAACCTCGTTCGCGAGCTCCTCGCGGACGGCCACGCGGTGCGCGTGCTCGCGCGGCCCGGCGGCGATCGGCGTGCGCTCGAGGGCTGCGCGGTGGACATCGTCGAGGGCGACCTGCTCGACGCCGCCTCCCTCCGCGCGGCGGTGGCGGGGGCCCGCCACGTCTACCACGCGGCCGCCGACTACCGGCTCTGGGCCCCGGACCTCCGGGTGCTCTACCGCGCCAACGTGGACGGGACGCGCCACCTGCTGGCCGCCGCGTCCGAGGCGGGCGCCGAGCGCATCATCTACACCTCCACGGTCGGCGCGGTCGGCATCCCCAAGGACGGCACGCCCGGCGACGAGACGACGCCGGTGTCGCTCGCCGACATGGTCGGCGCCTACAAGGCCTCCAAGTTCCTCGCCGAGCGCGTGGCCGACGAGTGGGCGGCGCGGGGGGCGCCGGTCGTCATCGTCAACCCGTCGGCGCCCATCGGCCCGTGGGACGTCAAGCCGACGCCCACCGGGCAGATGATCGTGGACTTCCTGAACGGCAAGATGGTCGGCTCGGTCGACACCGGGCTCAACGTGGTGCACGTGCGCGACGTGGCCCGCGGCCACATCCTCGCCGCGGAGAAGGGCCGGGTGGGGGAGCGCTACATCCTGGGCCACCGCAACCTGTCGCTGCTCGAGATCTTCCGGATGCTCTCGACCCTGACCGGGGTGCCCGCGCCGCGCTTCCGCGTGCCCTACGCGGTCGCGTGGATGGCGGCCGCCGCGATGGAGGGCGTATCCCGGATCACGCGCCGGCCGCCCGCGGTGCCCCTCACCGCGGTGCGCATGGCCCGCAAGCGCATGTACTTCAGCGCGGAGAAGGCCATCAAGGAGCTGGGGCTGCCCCAGACCTCGGCGGAGACCGCCCTGAAGGACGCGGTAGCCTGGTTCACCGCGCGCGGCTATGCGCAGGCAAAACGGAATGGCCGGAGCGCAGCGTGATGTGGGGGGCCGAGCGGAATGCGGATGCGCCAACGGAACTGGGGGAGTGCGGGGGCCATTTCTGGGCCCCCGCATACGGAGAGCTTGAAGAGCTGAACGGTCGACACCACGCCGCCCCATGAACGCGCACCAGTTCGTCTCCCGCCTGACCCGCAAGAGCCGCTCGAACTTCTTCTACGCGTTCCTCTGCCTGCCGCGGGTCCAGCGCGAGGCGATCTTCGCGTGCTACGCCTTCTGCCGCATCGTGGACGACGCGGTGGACCTGGTCACGGACCGCGCCCAGCAGCGCGCCGAGCTCGGGCGCTGGCGCGCGGAGATCGCGCGCGTGTACGAGGGGCGGCCCGAGCACCCGGCCGGTCAGCGGCTGCAGGTCGCGGTCCGCCGCTTCCCGATCCCGCGCGCCGCGCTCGAGGAGATCATCGCGGGGGTGGAGATGGACATGGACCACCCCACCTACGAGACCTTCGACGCGCTGTACCCCTACTGCTACCGGGTGGCCTCCGCGGTGGGGCTCTGCTGCATCGAGATCTTCGGCTACTCGGACCCGCGCGCGCGCGAGTACGCGGTGAACCTGGGCGTGGCGCTCCAGCTCACCAACATCCTCCGCGACGTCCAGGTGGACGCGCGCATCGGGCGCGTGTACCTGCCGCAGGCGGACCTGCGCCGGTTCGGGGTGACCGCGGAGGACCTGGCGCAGGGGCGCTACACCACCGGGTTCGTCGAGCTCATGACCTTCGAGGCGGCCCGCGCCCACGAGTACTACGAGCGCGCGTGGGCGGCGCTCCCGGCCGCGGACGCGCGCCGGCTCTTCGCCGCCGAGATCATGGGGCGCACCTACTTCGCGCTGCTGCGCGCCATCGAGGCGCGCCGCTTCGACGTCTTCGCCCGTCGCGTCACGCTCTCGACCCCCCGCCGCCTCGCCATCGCGGTCCGCGGCTGGCTCGGCGCCCGCCTGACCGCCTCGTGAAGGCCGCGGTCTGTGTCGCGGGCGCCATCGAGCTGCGCGAGTGGCCCGTGCCCGCGCCGGGCCCCGGCGAGCTCCTGCTGCGGATGAGCGGCTGCGGGCTCTGCGGCTCCGACATCCTGAAGATCAACGCGGCCGCGCCCGCCCCGGCCGTCCTCGGCCACGAGGTGGTGGGGCGGGTCGTGGAGATCGGCGCCGGCGTGCGGCGCTTCGCGCCCGGCGATCGCCTGGTGGTCGCCCACCACGTGCCGTGCTTTCACTGCCACTACTGCCGGCGCGGCAGCCCGTCCATGTGCCGCCACTTCAAGCGCGTCAATCTCGATCCGGGTGGCTTCGCGGAGCTGGTGCGCGTGCCCGCGCCCAACGTCGAGCACGCGGCCTTCCGGCTCCCCGCCGGGATGAGCGAGGAGACCGCGTCCTTCACCGAGCCGCTCGCCTGCTGCCTGCGCGCGGTCAAGCGGAGCGGGGTGGCCGCGGGCGACACCGCGCTCGTGGTGGGCCTGGGCTCGATCGGCTGTCTCCTGGCGCAGCTCCTGGCCCTCGAGGGCGCGCGCGTCCTCGCCTCCGATCTGCTGGAGAGCCGCCGCGCGCTGGGGCGCCGGATGGGCGCGCAGGTCCATGACGGCGACCCGGCGCTGGACGCGGCGCTGCGGGACGCCACCGAGGGGCGCGGCGCCGACCTGGTCATCGTCACCGCGGGCGGGGCGGCGGTGCTGCCCGCCGCCGCCGCCCGCGTGCGGGACGGCGGGACGCTGCACTACTTCGCGGGCGGCGCGGGCGAGAGCCTGCCGCTGTCGCTCGGGGCGCTCTACCATCGCGAGCTGACCCTCACCGCGACCTACTCGTCCTCGCCGGCCGAGCTGGCGGAGGCCTTCGCGCTGCTCGCGGGCGACCGGATTCGCGTGGACGGCCTCATCAGCCACCGCCTCCCGCTCGGCCGCCTGGGCGAGGGCGTGGACCTGATGCGCCGCCACGAGGCGGTGAAGGTCTACGTGACCCCGTAGCCATGCGGGCCCAGGTGTTCTACGGGCCGGGCGATCTGCGCTTCGAGGACCCGCCGAAGCCCGAGCCCGAGCCGGGCGGCCTGGTGGTGCGGGTCGAGGCGGCGCTCACCTGCGGCACCGACGTCAAGACCCTGCGCCGCGGCCATCCCGTGATGATCCCGCACGTGCCCACCGTGTTCGGGCACGAACTGGCCGGCGTGGTCACCGCGGCGGGGCGGGGCGCGCCCGGCGCAAAGGAAGGCGACCGGGTCGTCGCCGCCAATTCAGCGCCCTGCGGGCGCTGTCGCCTGTGCGCGGCGGGGCGGCCGAACCTGTGCGAGGATCTGCTCTTCGTCAACGGGGCCTACGGCCAGTTCATCGCGCTGCCGCCGCGCCTGGTCGCCCGCAACGTGGTCCCGATCGGGCCGGGGCTGCCCGCCGCGAGCGCCGCGTTCGCGGAGCCGCTGGCCTGCGCCCTGCTGGGCGTCGAGCGGGGCCGGGTCGAGGCCGGCATGACGGTGGCAATCTGGGGCCACGGCCCGCTGGGCTGTCTGCTGGCCCTGGCCGCCCGTCAGCGGGGCGCGCAGGTCGTGATCGTGGGCAAGGCCGGGTGGCGTCTGGACCGGGTCCGGGCCCTGGGGCTGGGGACCTGCGTGGACGCCCTGTCCGAGCCCGACCTGGGCGGGCACCTGCGGAGGCTGACGGGCGGCCGGGGGCCCGACGTCACGGTGGACGCGACCGGGCGCCCCGAGGTCTGGGAGCAAGCCATAGAGGGCGTGGGCCGGGGAGGCACCGTGGTACTGTTTGGTGGCTGCGCCCCGGGCACCTCGGTGCGGGTAGATACGCGTCGGGCCCACTACGAAGAGCTCACGCTGGTCGGGGCGTTCCACCACACCCCGACCATGATCCGGCGCGCGGTGGAACTCCTTGAATCGAGAGCGATCGAGCCCGGTGGGCTGCTGACTCATCACATGGGGCTGGGGCAGGTGAAAGAAGCGCTGGCCCTGATGGAGCGTGGTGAGACCATGAAGGTGCTGGTGGATCCCTGGCAATGATCATGGGCGACCGGAGAGGGGTAGCGGTGGTGACCGCGGTCGTGCTGGCCGTGCTGGCCGTGGCGCGCCCGGTGCCGGCGTTCGACTCGGAGGCCCCCTTCGCCCGGGGGACGACGATCTTCAGCCTGCAGGTCGGGGGCGGCGTGGCCAACAACATCGAGCGCCACCGGACGGTCAGCGACATCTCGTTCCTGACCGCGACGCCCCGAGTGTCCCACCTCTTCTTCGAGCCGTTCGGGAGCGGGCTCCTCCGGAGCGCCGTCGAGCCGGGGGTCGAAGGGTGGTTCCAGTACTACCTCTCCCCGAAGCAAGCGACCGCGGAGGGCCTCAAGCTCGCGATGCGGTATCATCTGATCGGCTTCGGGCGGCTGGTTCCGTACTTCGAGGCCACCGCCGGAGCAGGGGGCACGAGCCTCCGGGTGCGGGAGATCGACTCGGCCTTCACCTGCGTGCTCGAGGCGGGAGCGGGGTTGTCGTACTTCGTCACGGATACGGTCGCGCTGAATGCGGGCTATCGCTTCCAGCACATCTCGAACGGACACACCTCGGACCCGAACCGGGGCTTCAACTCCGACGCGGGGATAGGCGGTGTTTCGTTCTATTTCAAGTGAGGGCACCATGACCACGCCGCTGCCGCTGCAACAGATCGTGCTGGCCGGGCCCCGGGGCTTCTGCGCCGGGGTGGACCGCGCCATCGACATCGTGGAGCTCGCGCTCCAGGTGTGCCCGCCTCCGGTGTACGTGCGCAAGGAGATCGTGCACAACCGTCACGTGGTCGAGGCCCTCCGGGCCAAGGGCGCGCACTTCGTGGACGAGCTGGACGAGGTGCCCGACGACGCCACCGTGATCTTCAGCGCCCACGGCATCTCGCCGGCGGTGCGCGCGGAGGCCCATCGGCGCGGCCTGCGGGTGATCGACGCCACGTGCCCGCTCGTCACCAAGGTGCATCTCGAAGCGGTCCGGTACGCGCGCGAGGGCTACTCCATCATACTGGTCGGCCACGCCGATCACGACGAGGTGGTGGGCACCATGGGCGAGGCGCCGGACCGCATGTTCCTGATCGCCCACCCGGAGGACGTGGACAAGCTCAAGGTGGCCGATCCCGACAAGGTGGCCTATCTCACCCAGACCACGCTGTCGGTGGACGACACACGGGATTGCATCGAGGCGCTCCGGCGCCGCTTCCCCAAGATCGTCGGCCCGGCCAAGGACGACATCTGCTACGCGACCCAGAATCGCCAGGCCGCGGTGAAGACGGTGGCGGGCGCGGTGGACGTGCTGCTGGTGATCGGGGCGGCGAACAGCTCGAACGCCAACCGCCTCGTGGAGGTCTCCACCGTCATGGGCACCCCGTCCTACCTGATCAACGACAAGAACGACATCAAGCCGGAGTGGCTCGAGGGCATGGGCCGCGTCGGGGTCACCGCGGGCGCCTCCACGCCCGAGTTCCTGGTGACGGAAGTGGTGGAGGAGCTGCGGCGCAAGCGCGGAACCGACGTGAAGGAGGTCCACGTGGTCGAGGAGGACGTGCGCTTCGGCCTGCCCCGGGAGCTGGAGGACATCGCCAAGGCCGCGGGCAAGCCGCTGCCGCCGCGCAGCGGCGCGGTGGCGGTGAGCGGCTAGGCCATGCGGCTCGTCACCTTCCGGCGAGGCCGCGGCGAGCCCAAGCCGGGCGCGCTCTGGCAGGAGCACGTGCTCGACCTGGCCGGCCTCGCCAAGGATCTCGCCATCCAGCGGGGCACCGTGCGCCGGGGCCGCGGCGGGTTTCCCCGCACCGTCCTCGAGATCGTCCAGGGCGGCGAGGCGGTGATGGCGCTCACCCGCGAGGCGTGGGAGCACGGCCAGCGGCTCGTGGGGCAGACGTCCTCGGAGGACCTGGCCCAGCGCCGGCTCGCCTACCCGGCCAAGCGGGTGCGCCTGCTCGCCCCGATCCCGTCGCCCGCCCGCAACGTGTTCTGCCTCGGACGCAACTACGCCGACCACGCCGCCGAGCGGGGCGCCGCCGCGCCCGAGCATCCGGTCTACTTCACCAAGCCCGCGACCGCGGTGGTGGGGCCGGGCGACGACGTGGTGCACCACGCGATCACCAAGGAGCTCGACTACGAGGTCGAGCTGACCGCGGTGATCGGCACCGGCGGGCGCGACATCCCGCGCGCCGAGGCGCTCAAGCACGTCTTCGGGTACACCATCATCAACGACGTGACCGCGCGCGATCTCCAGAAGCGCCACCAGCAGTGGTTCAAGGGCAAGTCCCTCGACACCTTCTGCCCGATGGGCCCGGTGCTGGTCACCGCCGACGAGCTGCCGGACCCGCAGGCCCTCGCGATCTCGCTGCGGGTGAACGGCCAGGTCCGCCAGTCGAGCAACACCGCCAAGATGATCTTCCCGGTGGCCCAGTGCATCGAGGTGCTCTCCCAGGGCATGACGCTCCTGCCCGGGGACATCATCGCCACCGGGACGCCCGAGGGCGTGGGCGCGGCCAGCGGCAACTTCCTCAAGGCGGGCGATCGCCTCGAGGCGGAAGTCGAGCACATCGGGATCCTGCACAACAAGATCGTCCGTCCCTAGGCGGGCCGCCCCGGAGATGCGCGCCGGGCGCGGCGACCCCGCGCTACTGGATCACCCGGTCCGCGTGCAGCAGCAGTGAAGGCGGGATCGTCACCGCGAGCGTTCTCGTGGTGCCGGCATTGATCACGAAGTCGAACGTGGTGGGCTGTTCCACGGGCAGGTCTCCCGGCCGGGCGCCCTTCAGGATCTTGTCGACGTACTCGGCGGCCCGCCGGTAGTTCGCCTCGAAGCTCGGGCCGTAGGCGAAGAGCCCGCCGGCTTCCGCGAACTCCTTCCGCGCGTATACCGCGGGCAGCCGGTGGACGATGGCCAGCTTCGAGATCTGGGCCAGGCTGCCGCCGAATACCGGATCCGAGACCACCAGGAGCGCCCTCGCCCGCCGGGCCGCCATTGCCGAGAAGGCGCCCGCGATCTCGGCCCGTGCGCGGACTCCCACGAGATCCAGCTCGAGCCCGAGGGTCCTGGCCGCCTCGCGCGCGCCGCGCAGGATGTCATCGGCGCTCGGGTTCGCGGGGTTGTACAGGACGACGACGCGCGAGAGCTGCGGCACGGCAGCCTTGAGCACCTCGAGCTGCTTGCCGGTCATCTCGGGCAGGAAGTTCGAGAGGCCGGTGATGGTGCCCCCGGGACGGGCCAGGCTGCCGACGAGCCGGGCCCCGATCGGGTCGCCCACGGTCGTGAACACGATCGGAATGGTCGGGGCCGCCGCCCTGGCCGACTGCGCCGAGACCGTTCCGCCGACCACGAGCACGTCCACCGGCAGGCGGGCGAGCTCCGTCGCGAGCGCGGGGACCCGATCGAGCGCCGTCTGGGCATACCGGTACTCGACCACGATGTTCTGGCCTCGACGCAACCGAGCTCACGGAGACCCTGCCGGAAGGCGGCGAGGAAGTTGTCGGAGGCCGAGCGCTCGCCGATCACGCCCACCCGGGGCACCTTGGACGCCCCCGGTGCCTGCGCCGAGAGGGGCGTCGTCAGCAGCGCGAGGACGATCACTACCGTGCCGAGAGCGCGCGCGGCCATCGCCCGGATCCGGCACGCTCGACGGTTGCTTGTCACGCGAGGACGCTAGCAGGGCAGGTCCGACCCGTCAACGTGAGCGGGCCCGGCGCCGGCGATTGCGGGGCAGGCCCGGTCGGGCTAGCATGCGCGGCAGCCGTCCGGCCCCGCGCGAGCGCGCCGCCGGACCGCGGAAAGGGCGGGGGTCATGCGAACCGTGATCGAGGGCGGGTGGGTCGTGGCGTGGACCGGCTCGAGCCACGAGGTGCACGAGCAGGGGAGCGTGGTGTTCGAGGGCGACCGGATCGTGCACGCGGGGCCCGCGTGGACGGGGACGGCGGACGCGCGCATCGTGGCGCGCGGCAAGCTGGTCTCGCCCGGCTTCATCAATACCCACGTGCACACCGCGGGCGGCGGAGGCGACTACCTCCTGCTCGACATGGCCAAGAACGACTACCGCACCGCCAACTACATGGCCTTCGCGGCGCCGCTCAAGGGCAAGATGCAGCCGCCGCCCGCCGAGCCCACCGCGGCGATCCGCGCCTTCACCTTCCTCCACGCGCTCAAGAACGGGACCACCACCGTCATCGACGTGGGCGGCCTGCGCGGCGACTGGGAGGGCTACGCGCGCCTCGTGGACGAGCTCGGGGTGCGCGTTTATGGAGGCCCGCCGTTCCGCGATCGCGACACGTACACGGACGCGCAGGGCCGTCTCTACTACGACGAGGACGCGGCGGCGGGCCGATCGCGCCTGCAGGAGGCGGTGGACTTCGGGCGCAAGTTCGACGGCGCGGCGGGGGGCCGGCTGCGCGTGCTCTTCAACGCCGCCCAGGTGGAGACGTGCAGCGAGCCGCTGCTCCGCGCCGGCAAGGACGCGGCGCGCGCGCAGAACGCGCCGATCCACACCCACGCGGGCGGCAACCTCGTCGAGTTCCAGCGCATCATGGACGAGTACCGCAAGACCCCGATCCGCTTCCTGGCCGACCTCGGCTTCCTCGACGAGCGCACCCTGCTCGGCCACGCGGTCTTCACCACCGCGCACGACTGGACCCGCTACCCGTTCGGCGACGACCTGCGCGTGCTCGCCGAGCGCGGGTCGACCGTCGGGCACTGCCCGTACAAGTACGCCAAGATGGCGATGACGCTGCACTCCTTCCAGCGCTACCTGGACGCGGGCGTGACGCTGGCCCTCGGGACCGACACCTATCCGCTCGACATGGTGTCGGAGCTCCGGTGGGCGTCCGTCCTGTGCAAGGTCACTGACGCCAACTACCAGGCCGGCCTTGCCCGCGACGTCTTCAACGCGGCCACCGTGGGCGGCTGCCGCTTCCTCGGGCGCGAGGACCTGGGGCGGCTGGCTCCGGGCGCCAAGGCCGACATCCTCCTGATCAACCTGGACCACGCGGGCGGGTCGCTCTACGCGGATCCGATCAAGGCCCTCGTGGATTCCGCGTCGGGCCGCGACGTGGACACCGCGATCGTGGACGGCCAGGTGCTGGTGCAGGGCGGGCGGGCCACGCGCGTGGACGAGGACGCGGTGTACGCGAAGGCGCGGGAGGTCACCCAGCACTACTGGAGCCGCGTGCCCACCTGGCGGTGGGACGGCGCCACCGTGGACCAGATCGTGCCGTCCGCGTTTCCCATCCACCGGGCCGGCCGCGCGTGAGGCGATCGCTCGGGCTCCTGCTGCTGCTCGCGGTCTGCGCGGGCGCCGTGCCCGCCCAGGCCGCGCCCGCGGACACCGTGACGTGGGGCGTGCACGTCTCGCTGGCCCCCACGTTCTTCGACCCCGCGGAGGCCACCGGGACCGCGCTGCCCCTGATGGTCTACTACGCGATCCACGACGCCCTCGTGCGGCCGCTGCCCGGCACCGCGATGGGGGCGGCGCTCGCCACCTCGTGGACGGTGAGCCGCGACGGGCTCGTCTACGAGTTCGCGCTGCGGAAGGGGGTCACGTTCCACAACGGTGACCCGCTGACCGCGGAGGACGTGAAGTTCACGTTCGAGCGCTACCGCGGGGCCAGCGCCGCCCTGCTCAAGGCGAAGGTGGCCGCGGTGGAGGTGGTGGACCCGTACCGGGTGCGCTTCCGGCTCAAGCAGCCGTGGCCGGACTTCATGACGTTCTACGGCACGCCCGCGACCGGCGCGGCCTGGATCGTCCCCAAGAAGTACGTCGAGCGCGTCGGCGACGAGGGCTTCAAGAAGGCGCCGGTGGGCGCGGGCCCGTACCGGTTCGTCTCCTTCAAGCCCGGTGTGGAGCTGGTGATGGAGGCGCACGAGGCGTACTGGCGCAAGCCGCCGATCGTCAAGACCCTGGTCTTCAAGGTGATCCCCGACGACGCCACCCGCCTGGCCGCGCTCAAGCGCGGAGAGATCGACATCGCCTACGGCTTGGTCGGCGAGCTGGCCGAGGAGGTGCGCCGGACGCCGGGGCTCAAGCTCAAGGCCGCGCAGATCCCGGTGACGCTCTGGCTCGTGTTCGCGGACCAGAACGACCCGAAGTCGCCGTGGGCCGACCGGCGCGTGCGCCTGGCCGCGAACCTGGCGATCAATCGCAAGGCGGTCAACGAGGCGAGCTACCTGGGGCTCGGCAAGATCTCGGCCTCGATCATCCCGCAGAGCCTCGAGTACTACTGGGCGCCGCCGCCCTACGCCCACGATCCGGCCGGCGCGCGGCGGCTGCTCGCCGAGGCCGGCCACCCGCAGGGCTTCGACGCGGGGGAGCTGTCGAGCGAGCCGTTCGCGGCTTCCGGCATCGGCGAGCCGGTCATCAACGATCTCAAGGCGGTGGGCATCCGGCTGCGGCTGCGGCCGCTCGAGCGGGCCGCCTTCCTCAAGCAGTACGCCGACAAGGGCCTGAAGAACGTGATCCTGGCCGGCTCGGGCTCGCCGGGCACCGCGGCGACCCGGCTCGAGCAGTACGTGATCAGCGGCGGGCTCTACACCTACACGAGCATCCCGGAGGTGGACGGCCTCTACAACGCGCAGGCCAACGAGCTGAACCCGCGGGCCCGGCGCGTGATCCTCGACAAGATGCAGCAGATCATCCACGACCGGGTGCTCTTCGGCCCGGTGCTCGAGTACGCGTACCTGGTGAGCGTCGGGCCGCGCCTCGAGGTGGACAATCTCAACGTGCTGCCCCAGAACCCCTACACCGCTCCCTACGAGGAGCTGAGGATCCGCGCCCGATGAGCCCGACCGGCACGATGACCAAGCGGCAGCGGGTGACGGCGGCCCTCGCGGGCCAGGCGGTGGACCGGGTGCCGCTCGCGTTCTGGCTCCACAACTTCGCCACCGAGAACTCGGCGAAGGGCCTGGCCGACGAGACCCTGCGGCTGGCCCGCACGTTCGACTGGGACTTCCTCAAGCCGCAGTCGCGCGCGCAGTGCTTCGCCGAGATGTGGGGGTTGACCTACGCGCCGTCGGGGGAGAAGGCGAGGCAGTACACCGTGACCCACGCGCCGGTGGGCTCCGCCGACGACCTCGCGCGGCTGCCCGCGACGGATCCCCGGGGGGGCGCCCTCGGCGAGCAGCTCGAGGCCCTGCGGCTCATCCGGGGCGCGGCCGGCCCCGACGTGCCGATCATCTGGACGATCTTCGCCCCGCCGATGATCCTGCCGATGCTGGCCCGCGGGGGCCGCGAGCAGGCGATGGGCTTCCTGCGCGACGCGCCGCGCGAGACCGCGCGCGCGTTCGACGTGATGGCGGAGACGCTCGCGGAGTACGCGCGCCTCTGCCTGGCCGCGGGCGCCGACGGGCTCTTCTACGCCACCAACGTGGCGACGCGGGCGCTCATGACCGCGGAGGAATGCCGGCGCTGGCAGCGCCCGTGGGACCTGCGGATCCTGAAGGCGGTCGAGGCGGCCCCGTTCAACCTGCTCCACGTCTGCGGGGCGGGCATCCAGCTCGAGGAGTTCGCGGACTACCCGGTGACCGCGTTCTCGTTCGCGACGGTGCCCGGCAACCCGACGCTCACCGAGGCGCGCGCGCGCACCGGGCGCGCGGTGGTGGGCGGCCTGCCCGCCAAGCCCGAGATCGCGGGCATGACGGAGGCCGCGCTGGTCGAGCGGGCGCGCGCGGCCACGCGCGAGATCGACCGCGGTCTCCTGCTCGGGCCCGACTGCTCGATCAATCCGGACACGCCGGAGCGGCTGCTCCACGCGGTCGGCCAGGTGGTACGGCACAGCGCATCATCTTGACCGCTGGAAGGCCCCGTAGCGCTGTGGTAGCATCCCCGCCACACAAGACCGCATCGTCCTTCTTCCTCCCCAGGAGGTATGCATGGACATCGCCAAGATCCGCAATGTCGCATTCGTCGGCCACGGCGGCGTGGGCAAGACCTCCCTGGTCGAGGCGATCCTGTTCGCATGCGGAGCCAGCACCCGGCTCGGCCGTGTGGACGACGGGACCACCACCACGGACTTCGACCCCGACGAGATCAAGCGCAAGATCTCGCTGAACACCGCGGTCGGCTTCGCCGACCACCAGGGCCACCGGCTCAACCTCATCGACACCCCCGGTTACGGCGACTTCGTGGCCGACGCGCGCGCCGGCCTGCGGGTGGCCGGGGCCGCGGTGGTGGTGGTCGACGCGGTGGCGGGCGTGCAGGTGCAGACCGAGAAGGTCTGGAAGTTCGCCAACGACTTCGCGCTGCCGCGCGCGATCGTGGTGAACCGGCTCGACCGCGAGCGGGCCGACTTCTTCCGGACGCTCGAGTCGCTGCAGAAGCGGCTGAAGGGCCGCCTGGTGCCTTTGCAGCTCCCGATCGGCGCCGAGAACGGCTTCGCGGGGGTGGTGGATCTCATCGCGATGCGGGCCCTCGTGCTGGCCGACGGCAAGATCAAGGAGGCCGAGATCCCGGCCGATCTGCTCGAGACCGCCCGCTCCTACCGCGAGAAGCTGACCGAGGCCGCCGCCGAGACCGACGACGATCTCCTCACCAAGTACCTCGAGGAGGGCTCGATCGGCGAGCCCGAGATGCTGGCCGCGCTGCGGAAGGCCATCATGTCCGGCGACCTCGTGCCGATCCTGGCCAGCTCGGCGACGCGCGGCATCGGGGTCGGCCCGCTGCTCGACCTCATCGTGAAGGAGTTCCCGTCGCCCGCCGACGCGGCGGAGGTGGAGGGCACCGATCCGCGCACCAAGACCGCGGCCAGGCGCGCCGCCGACCCCAAGGCGCCGCTCAGCGCGGTGGTGTTCAAGACGATCTCGGACCCGCACGTGGGCAAGCTCTCCGTCTTCCGCGTCTACTCGGGCACGCTGCGGTCCGACAGCCAGGTGCTCAACACCACGCGCGACAGCCGCGAGCGGATCGGCCACCTGGGCTGGCTCTCCGGCAAGACCCAGAAGCCGGTGGAGTCGCTGGGTCCCGGCGAGATCGGGGTGGTGGCCAAGCTCAAGGACACGCTGACCGGGGACACGCTCTCCGACGAGGCGCATTCGATCGTGCTGCCCGGCATCTCGTTCCCGGAGCCCGCGATCTCCTTCGCGATCCAGCCGAAGACCCGCGGCGACGAGGACAAGATCTCGATCGCGCTGCACCGCATGGCCGAGGAGGACCCCACCCTCCATCACCACTACGATCCGGAGACCAAGCAGCTCCTGGTCTCGGGCATGGGCCAGCTCCACGTGGAGGTGGTGGTCGAGCGCATGAAGCGGAAGTACAACGTGGACGTCTCCCTGCTCCCGCCCCGCATTCCCTACCGCGAGACGGTCAAGGGCCGCGCCGAGGTGCAGGGCAAGTACAAGAAGCAGACCGGCGGGCGGGGCCAGTACGGCGACACCTGGATCCGCGTCGAGCCGCTCACGCGCGGCGGTGGCTTCGAGTTCGTGGACGACATCTTCGGCGGCGCGATCCCGCGCAACTTCATCCCCTCGGTGGAGAAGGGCGTCCGCGACTGCATGAAGCGGGGCATCCTCGCGGGCTACCCGGTGGTGGACCTCAAGGTCACGCTCTACGACGGCTCCTACCACGACGTGGACTCCTCGGACATGGCCTTCCAGATCGCCGCCTCGATGGGCCTGCAGAAGGGCTTCATGGAGGCCAAGCCGTGCCTGCTCGAGCCGGTGATGAACGTCGAAGTCACCGCGCCCTCGGAGGGCGCGGGCGACGTCATCGGCGATCTCAACGGCCGCCGCGGGCGGATCGTGGGCATGGAGCCGGACGGCGACGTGGTGGCGGTGCGGGCCCAGGTGCCGATGTCCGAGATGCTCACGTACGAGTCGAGCCTGCGCTCGATGACCGGCGGGCGCGGGGGGTACTCGATGGAGTTCTCGCACTACGAGGAAGTGCCGAGCCAACTCGCCGAGAAGGTCGTCGCGGCCCACCGGGCCGAGAAGGACAAGCACTAGCCCGTCCGCTCCATGTTCGTCTCCCACGTCGAATGCACGGTGTGCGGGCAGCATCACGCCGCCCGCGGTGTCCTTACGGTGTGCGTCCGGTGCGCCCAGATGCTCGCGGTTCGCTACGATCTGCCCCGCGTCGCGGCCGCCGTCACCAAGGACGCGCTCCGGCAGCGGCCGCCCGGGATGTACCGGTTCCGCGAGCTGCTCCCGCTCGCCGCCGGCGAGGAGCCGATGACCCTGGGCGAGGGGGGCACCCCGCTGCTCGCGCTGCCCCGGCTCGCCGCCCACCTGGGCCTGCGGCACCTCCTGGCCAAGGACGAGGGCCAGAACCCGACCGGCAGCTTCAAGGCGCGCGGCCTCGGCATGGCCATCAGCCGGGCCCGCACGCTCGGCCTGCGCGGGCTCATGATCCCCTCGGCGGGGAACGCGGGCGGCGCGGCCGCGGTGTACGGGGCCCGCGCGGGCATCCCGGTGGCGGTGGTCGTGCCCCGCGATACCCCCGAGGCGGCCATCGCCGAGGCCGCGCTGGCCGGCGCCCACGTGTTCACGGTGGACGGCACCATCGCCACCGCGGGCCGCGCCATCGCGGCGGTGGCGCCCGAGATCGGCTGGTTCGACCTGGCCACGCTCAAGGAGCCCTACCGGCTCGAGGGCAAGAAGACGATGGGCCTCGAGCTGGCCGAGCAGCTCGACTGGGACGCGCCCGACGTGCTCGTGTATCCCACCGGCGGCGGCACCGGCCTCGTCGGGATCTGGAAGGCGTACGAGGAGCTGGCCGGCATGGGCTGGGTGAAGGCGGGCCAGCCGCGCTTCGTCGCGGTGCAGGCCGAGGGGTGCGCCCCGCTCGCGCGCGCCTGGGACGAGAAGGCCGACACCACGTCGACCGTGGAGAATCCGTTCACCAATGCCCCGGGCCTGCGAGTCCCCGGTCCCTTCGCGGGCCGGCAGATGCTCCGGATCCTGCGCGAGACCGGGGGCTTCCCGCAGACCGTCGGCGAGCTCGCCATCGTGGACGCCCAGCGCCTCCTGGCGCGGATGGAGGGAATCTGGACGTCGCCCGAAGGGGCGGCCACTTTGGCCGCGCTCCTTCAAATGAAGGACGAGGGCCTGGTGACGGCGAGCGAGCGCATCGTCCTGATCCTCACCGCGGCCGGGATCAAGAACACCCCGCCGCCGCTCCCCGCTCCGGTGCACCTCGAGGGCTCGCCAGCCGAGATTCTCGCGCGGGTGCGCGAGGTGATCCCCGCGTAATTCCCTTGACACCGCGGCGGGCTGATTTGTAGATTCTCGTCACTCCCGGTCGAGAATCGGGAGATTCCGATCCTCGGTGCGGAGGGTACACCAATGAGCGCGGTCAGTCGCAGAGGGTTCCTGCGGGCATCGGGACTCGGCCTGGGCGTGCTGGCCGGCGGCGGGCTCGCGGGGTGCGCCGCGTCCATGAAGGGCGACTTCGCCCCCAAGACGGGGCCGCGGGTCGTCGTGATCGGCGGGGGCTGGGGCGGGGCGACGGCGGCCAAGTACGTGCGCCTGCTCGACCCGAAGGTCGAGGTGATCCTGGTCGAGCCCAATCGCGAGTTCGTCTCCTGCCCGTTCAGCAACTTGGTCCTGGCCGGGTTGCGCACCATCGACTCGCTCACCATGGGCTACGACGGCCTGCGCAAGCACGGGGTGCGGATCATCCACGAGAGCGTCACCGCCATCGAGCCCGACCGGAAGCGGGTGCGTCTCGGCGAGGGCTACCTGCAGTACGACCGGCTCGTGGTCTCGCCGGGCGTGGATTTCCAGCTCGAGCAGATCGAGGGCCTCGCCCAGAACCAGGACAAGGTCCTGCACGCCTGGAAGGCCGGCCCGCAGACCGTGCAGCTCGCGCAGCAGATCGCCGCGATGCCCGACGGGGGCGTGTTCGTGCTGAGCATCCCCCTCGCCGCCTACCGCTGCCCGCCCGGCCCGTACGAGCGCGCGTCGATGGTGGCGTGGTATCTCAGGACCAACAAGCCCCGGTCCAAGCTGATCGTGCTGGACGCCAACCAGAACATCATCTCCAAGACCGCGCTGTTCCGCGCGGCCTGGCAGGCCTACCCCAACATCGACTACCGGGGCGCGAGCCGCGTGGTCGGGGTCGATCCGGGAACCAAGGAAGTGCGCACCGAGTTCGACAAGGTCCGCTACGACGTGCTCAACGTGATCCCGCCCCAGCGCGCGGGCGCCATCGCGGTGCAGACGGACCTCGTGGGCGGCGACAAGCGCTGGTGCGAGATCAACCACGTGACCTACGAGTCGGTGAAGCAGCCGGGCATCCACGTGATCGGCGACGCGACCATCGGCCTCCCGGTGCCGAAGTCGGGGAACGTCGCCAACGCGATGGGCAAGATCGCCGCCGCCGCGGTGGTGAGCCTGCTCAACGGCAAGGAGCCGTCGGCGCTGGCCCCCGGCAATACCTGCTACAGCTGGGTGAGCGACCGGGAGGCGATCGCGGTGGTCAACGCCTACCGGATCGAGAACGGCAAGGTCGTGCAGATCGAGCAGAAGCTCACCCCGGCCCAGAGCCCGCTGGTGGCCCAGCGCGCCATCGGCTGGACCCAGTCCATCTGGGCGGACATCCTGGCATGAGCGCCCGGCGCCCGGCCATGCGTCCGACACCACGCCGCATCGCGCTCGCCGCCGCGCTCGTCCTCGGCGCGTGGGCCGCCCAGGCCGCTCACGCCGCCGGCCCGCTCGACGACCGTGGCGCGCTCAAGTCCGTCACCTGCGCCGCCTGCCACGGCCAGGCGGGCAATAGCCGCTCGAGCGCGATGCCGATCATCGCGGGCCAGGACGCGGCCTATCTGAAGAAGCAGATCGAGGACTACGCGGCGGGCAAGCGCCTCTCCGCCGAGATGGAGCCCTACGCCAAGCAGGTGCTGAACCTGGGCGTGGACGACGTCGTCGCCTACTTCGCCTCTCGCCGCCGCGAGCCCACGCCGATCGCGTCGCCCGCCGACGCGGTCGCCCGCGGCCGCAGCGCCGCCGCCCAGTGCGTGGTCTGTCACGGGCCGCAGGGACAGGGCGACGCGGCCAAGCTGATCCCGAACCTGGCCGGCCAGGCCCCGGGTTACCTGCGCGAGCAGCTGCTGCTGTTCAAGCAGGATCGGCGCAGCCCGGGGGATCCGGCGCTGGCCGCGCTCAAGGCGCTGCTGAAGACGATCCCCGACGAGACCCTCGGGGACCTGGCCGCGTACTACTCGAGCCTGCGGTAAGTGATCGAAGGGGGCCTCGGCGGCCCCCGCCGGCGAAGCCGGCGCTCGAACGGACGGAGTCGCGCTATCATGGTGGCCCTCATGAGCCCCCATGCCCTGCGGCAGGCGCGCGCGTGACGCCGACGCTGGAGATCGCGCTCTTCGCCCTCGCTCTCTGCGGCGCCTTTCTCTCCGGTCTCGTCGGGGTGGGCGGCGCCATCGTGATGATCCCGCTGCTCTACTACGTGCCGCCGCTGGTCGGCGCGGGCGAGCTGTCGATCAACGCGGTGGCCGGGCTCAGCATGACCCAGGTCCTCGCGGCCGCGGTGGTCGGCGCCTGGAGTCACGGGCGGTACGCGCTGGTGCACCGCGGCCTCGCGCTGACCGGCGGCCCCACGATGGCGGGGGGCTCCCTGCTGGGCGCGGTCTTCTCCTCCCACGTCTCCGGGCGCGCCCTCCTCGCCACCTTCGCCCTCATGACCACGGTCGCCCTGCCGCTCATGTTCGTCTCGCCCGCGGACTCGCCGGGGGCCGCCGAGCGGGCCACCGTCGTGTTCAACCGCGCGACCGTGATCGCGCTCTGCGGAACGATCGGCTTCGTGGCGGGGCTGGTCGGGGCGGGCGGGGCGTTCCTCCTGGTGCCGGTGCTGGTGGGCGTGCTGCGCGTCCCGATGCGGCTCAGCATCGGCACCTCGCTCGCGATGGTGGGCATCTCGGCGGTGACCGGCTTCCTGGGCAAGGCGCTCACCGGTCAGATCCCGCTCTGGCTCGCGGTGACCGTGGTGCTCGGCTCGCTCACCGGCGCGCCGCTGGGCGGGCGGGTGAGCCGCCGCGTGCCGGTGCCGGTGCTGCGGGGCGTCCTCGCGGGGATCATCACGCTGGTCATGCTGCGCGTCTGGTACGACGTCATCACGCACTGACATGCGCTACGGCTTCGTGATCGATCAGCGGAAGTGCATCGGCTGCCACGCCTGCACGGTGGCGTGCAAGGAGGAGAACCAGGTCCCGCTGGGCGTCAACCGCACCTGGGTGAAGTACATCGAGAAGGGCACCTTCCCGGACACCCGGCGCTACTTCACGGTGATGCGGTGCAATCACTGCGACAACGCGCCCTGCGTGACGATCTGCCCGACGGTGGCGCTCTACCGCCGGCCGGACGGCATCGTGGACTTCGACGGCGCGCGGTGCATCGGCTGCAAGTCGTGCATGCAGGCCTGCCCGTACGACGCGCTCTACATCGATCCCGAGACGAACACCGCGGCCAAGTGCCACTACTGCGCCCATCGCGTGGAGTCGGGCCTCGAGCCGGCCTGCGTGGTGGTGTGCCCGGTCCAGGCCATCGTGCCGGGCGACCTCGACGATCCGGGGAGCACCATCTCGAAGCTCGTGGCCTCGCAGCAGACCCAGGTCCGCAAGCCGGAGCAGGGGACGCGGCCGAAGCTCTTCTACGTGGGGGCGGAGTCGGCCGCGCTGACGCCGGACATGCAGGAGCGGCGCGGCGGATACCTGTTCTCGCAGGTCGGCAGCATCCCCAGCACGGGCCGGCCCAACCGGGCGGTGGCGCGCCCGGCCGCGGCGGGGGTCACCGCCGCGACCGACGGGATGGATCTGCTCGCGCTGGCGCGCACCGTCTACGATGTCGCGCATCCCGCGCGGCCGTGGGGCTGGAAGGTCGCCGCGTACCTCTGGACCAAGTCCATCGCGGCGGGCGCATTCCTGGTCGCCTCGCTGGGCATCGGCGCCGGCTTCCTGAGCGCGGACGCCCTGACCGGCCTGGCGGTGCCGGTGATCGGCCTCGCGTTCCTGCTGCTGACCTCGTTGCTCCTGGTGCTCGACCTCAAGCGGCCGGAGCGCTTCCTCTACCTGATCTTCAAGCCCAACCCGCGCTCGTGGCTCGTGCTGGGCGGCGTCATCCTGTTCGGGGCGGGGGTGCTGGGCACATTGTGGCTGCTGGCCGGCATCATCGGCAGCCTCGTGGCGCTGCACCTGCTGGCCTGGCCCATGGCCCTGGTCGCGGCGGCGACCGCCGGCTACAGCGCGTTCCTCTTCGGTCAGGCCGAGGGGCGCGACTTCTGGCAAAGCCCGCTGCTGCTGCCGCACCTCCTCGTCGCCGCCCTCGTGGGCGGCTCGGCCAGCCTGCTGCTCGCCGCGCGCGCGCTGGGCAGCGCGTCCTTCGTCGTGGGCGGCCTCGGGCTCGTGCTCTGGGCCTCGCTGCTGGTGAGCGCGCTCGTGCTGGGGGCCGAGCTGTTCAGCGCGCACGGCACGGAGGACGCGCGGCGGGCGGCGCGCCTGCTCACCCACGGACCGCTGCGCGCGCCGCTCTGGGTCGGCGTGGTGGGCGCGGGCATCGCGCTGCCCCTGGTGCTCCTGCTGAGCGCCTCGATCCCGTTCGGCTCCGAGCTCGCCGCCGCGCTCGCGCTGGGCGGCCTCTGGCTCTGGGAAGAGCTCTGGATCCGCGCGGGCCAGACGCTCCCGCTCAGCTAGGCCGGGGTCAGGTCTTGAACTACGACATTTCGAGCGCGCCGACACCAACCTCAAGGGAGGCCATGTCGCCATGCAAGACCTGACCCCATCAGAGCCGCTGCATCCGGTGGCGCGGGGATTGGCGGCGCCCGCGGCCGGGCTCGAGCGGTTCCCGCCGGCCGCGCGGTGGGACGACTGGGAGGAGTTCGACGCCAAGGCGTGGCCGGCCAAGGTCAAGCGGCGGTTCCAGCTCATCCCGACGATCTGCTTCAACTGCGAGGCGGGATGCGGCCTGCTCGCCTACGTGGACCCGCAGACGCTCCAGATCCAGCGGTTCGAGGGCAACCCGGTGCATCCGGGCAGCCGCGGCCGCAACTGCGCGAAGGGCCCCGCGACGCTCAACCAGATCACGGACCCCGAGCGCATCCTCTACCCGCTGCGGCGGGCCGGGAAGCGCGGAGCGGGCCAGTGGGAGCGCGTGACCTGGGACGAGGTGCTCGACGACATCGCGGGGCGCATCCGCAAGGCGCTGGTCGAGGGCCGCCAGAAGGAAGTGATGTACCACCTCGGCCGGCCGGGCCACGAGCTGATCTATCTCCAGCGCGTCTTCCACGCGTGGGGCATCGACGGCCACAACAGCCACACCAATGTCTGCTCGGCCTCCGCCCGCGCGGGCTACGCGTTCTGGCACGGGCTCGACCGGCCCTCGCCCGATCACAGCAAGGCGCGCTTCATCCTGCTGCTCTCCTCGCACCTGGAGGCCGGCCACTACTTCAACCCGCACGCCCAGCGCATCATCGACGGCAAGATGGCGGGGGCCAAGATCTGCGTGCTCGACACGCGGTTGAGCAACACCGCGTCCATGGCCGACTACTGGCTCTCGCCCTGGCCGGGCACCGAGGCCGCGCTGCTGCTCGCCATCGCGCACTGCATGCTGCGCGACGGGACCTGGGACCGCGAGTTCGTCCGCCGCTGGGTCAACTGGGAGCAGTATCTCCGCGAGGAGCGGCCGGACCTGCCGGTCACCATGGCCGCGTTCGAGGAGGCCCTCAAGGCGCTCTACGCCCAGTACACCCCCGCGTTCGCGGAGAGCGAGTCGGGGGTGCCCGCCGCGCGGATCGAGGAGGTCGCCCGCGAGGTGGGGCGCGCGGGCAGCGCGCTCTCCACGCACGTGTGGCGCAACGCGGCCGCGGGCAACCTCCACGGCTGGGAGGTGGCGCGCGCGCTCGAGCTCGTGGTGGTGCTGGCGGGCGCGGTGGCCACCCCGGGCGGCACCGCGCCCTCGGGCTGGAACAAGGCGGTGCCGAACCCGCCGATGATGCCGCCGCCCGGCAAGATCTGGAGCGAGCTCCTGATGCCGCGCGAGTACCCGCTCGCGTTCTTCGAGATGAGCTTCCTCCTGCCCCATTTCCTGAAGGAGGGCCGCGGCAAGCTCGCGATGTACTTCACCCGGGTCTACAACCCGGTGTGGACCAACCCGGACGGCATGTCGTGGATCGAGATGCTGACCGACGAGGCGAAGGTCGAGCGCCACGCCTGCCTGACGCCCACGTGGAGCGAGACCGCGTGGTTCGCCGACTACGTGCTGCCGATGGGGCACGCCTCCGAGCGCCACGATCTCATGAGCCAGGAGACGCACGCCGCGCGCTGGATCGGCTTCCGCCAGCCGGTGCTGCGGGTGGCGCTGGAGAAGCAGGGCAAGCGCTTCGATCTCACCTGGCAGGCCCACGAGGCGGCCGGCCTCGGGCAGGTGTGGGAGGAGGACGAGTTCTGGATCGAGCTGTCGTGGCGCATCGATCCGGACGGCGCGCTCGGCATCCGCAAGTACTTCGAGTCGCCCTACCGGCCCGGCGAGAAGCTGCGCATCGAGGAGTTCTATCGCTGGATCTTCGAGCACAGCGTGCCCGGCCTGCCCGCGGCCGCCGAGCGCGAGGGCCTGACCCCGCTCGCCTACATGCGCAGGTACGGCGCCTTCCTGGTCCAGGAGAGCGTCTACCGGACCCACGAGACGCCGGTGACCCCGGCGGAGCGGGAGGGCGCGGCGGCCGACGTCCAGTCGCACCTCGTGATGAAGAACGGCGCCGCGGTCGGGGTCGACGTGGACGGGCAGTGGATGGGCGGCTTCCCGACGCCCTCGCGCAAGCTCGAGTTCTACTCGCGGACCCTCAAGGACTGGAAGTGGCCCGAGCACGCGGTGCCCACCTACGCGCGCAGCCACGTGCACTGGAAGGAGATGAACCGGGCGGCGGGCGAGATGGCGCTGCTGCCCACCTTCCGGCTGCCGACCCTGATCCACTCGCGCTCCGGCAACGCCAAGTGGCTCTACGAGATCTCCCACAACAATCCGCTCTGGCTGCATCCCGAGGACGCGGCGCGCTGGAGCGTCGAGACCGGGGATCTCCTGAAGGTCACCACCGAGATCGGGCACTTCGTGGACCGGGTCTGGGTGACCGAGTCGATCCGGCCGGGCGTGCTCGCCTGCTCGCATCACTTGGGGCGCTGGCGCCTCGCCGAGCAGACCGGCGGCGAGCGCTGGTCCACCGCGCTGGTGACGCTCGAGAACCCGCGGCCGGGGGAGTGGCGCCTGCGGCACGTGCACGGGGTACGTCCGTTCGCGAGCAGCGATCCCGATTCGCAGCGGGTGTGGTGGGAGGACGCGGGCGTCCACCAGAACCTGACCTTCCCGGTGCATCCCGACCCGGTCAGCGGCCAGCACTGCTGGCATCAGAAGGTGACGGTGAGCCGGCCCGGGCCGAACGACCGCTACGGCGACGTGGTGGTGGACACCAACAAGTCCTTCGAGGTCTATCGCAAGTGGCTGGCGATGGCCCGGCCCGCGCCGGGACCCGGCGGGCTGCGCCGGCCGTTCTGGCTGCCTCGCGCGTTCAAGCCGGACGCCTCCGCCTACAAGATCGAGTGACGCGTTGACAAGGCCGCGATCGAAGGCATCCTGGGAGCCATGACCTCCCCGCTCACGCGTCGCGCATGGCTGGGTCTGGCCGCGCTCGGCGCCGCCGTCGCGGCGTGGCGCCCGGGGCGCGCCCGCGCGCAGGGCCACCTCGCCAACCTGGCGCCGGAGGAGACGGTCGCCGAGACCATGAAGCGGCTCTTCGGCGGTCGGCCGATCAAGGACGGCGCCGCGCTGATCAGCATCGACATGCCGCTCATCGCGGAGGACGGTGCCTCGGTGCCGATCGCGGTGGAGGTGAAGTCGCCGATGACGCCGGAGAGCCACGTCAAGGCGATCTACATCCTCGCCGAGAAGAACCCGCGGCCGCTCAACGTGAAGATCGGCCTGACCCCGGCCGCCGGCCAGGCCTACGTGGCGACCAACCTGCGCCTGGCCGACAGCGGGCCGGTGCGCGTGGTGGCCGAAGCGGGCGACGGGGCGCTCTGGATCGCGAGCCGGGACGTCCGGGTCACGGTCGCGGGCTGCGCGGCCTGAGCCATGGCCGACATCGGGACGGTGAAGCTGGCGGTGCCGGGCAGCGTCCGCCGGGGCAGCGTGGCGCGGCTCCGGGCCCTGGTCATCCATCCCCAGGAGCGGGTGGAGCGGCAGGGCGGGCGGTCGGTGGATCGCAACTACCGCTTCGTCAACCGCATCGTGGTAACGTACCTCGGCCGTGAGGTCGCGGTGATCGAGCCGTCCACTTCGGTCAGCGAGAACCCGACGTTCACGGTTCCGTTCCGCGCCACCGAGACGGGGCCGATCAAGGTGGCGTTCACCGATTCGCACGGCGTGAAGTTCGAGGGCACCGCGGAGGTCAAGGTCACGTGAAACCGGATTTCTCGTATTCGCTCGGCTCGCCCGCGGCGGTGTCTCGCCGTGCCTTCCTCGGAGCGCTGCTGGCCGGTCTCGCCTGGGCCACGCCCGCGGCCGCCGACGACATTGACCGCTACCTGCGCGAGCTCCAGCTCAACGCGCTGCCCGGCGAGCGCGCGCCCGGCTTCTCGCTCCCGCGGGTGGACGGAGGGAAGGCGTCGCTGGCCGAGCAGCAGGGCAAGGTCGTGCTCGTCTACTTCTGGGCCACGTGGTGCGGCTACTGCCGGAAGGAGCTGCCGAACGCCATCGAGAAGATCGTCCGCGAGCGCCGGGGCCAGCCGTTCACGGTGCTCGCGGTGAGCATCGAGGAGCCCCGCGACCTGGTCGCCAGCTACGCGAAGGGCGCGGGCCTGACCTCGTCCGTGCTCCTCGACGGCGACGGCGCCGTCGCGCGCGAGTACCGGGTGAGGGCGACCCCGACCACCATCGTGATCGGTCGCGACGGGCGTCTGGTGGCCCGGGCCGCGGGCACCCGCGAGTGGGATGGCAAGGCCGGCCGCGCCTTCCTCGACGCCCTGGTGGCCGCGCCGGCGAAGTAACCTCGGGGCCACGCGACCGATGGCCGCCGACCTCGTCCTGGACAGCCTCGACACCGACATCCTCGTTCTCGGCGCGGGCGGCGCGGGGCTCTGCGCCGCCCTGCACGCGGCGGACCGCGCTCCCGGCCTCACCGTGACGGTGGCGGTGAAGGGGCTGCTCGGGCGCGCCGGCTGCACCCGCATGGTGCAGGGCGGCTACAACGCGGTGCTCGAGGCGCCCGATTCGATCGAGGCCCACCTGCTCGACACCCTGCAGGGCGGAGCGTGGATCAACGATCAGGACCTGGTGTGGACCCTCGTCAACGAGGCGCCCGGCCGCGTGCTCGAGCTGGAGGCGCGCTACGGCTGCTTCTTCGACCGGCATCCGGACGGGCGGATCCACCAGAAGCCGTTCGCGGGCCAGAGCCACGACCGCACCATCCACAAGGGCGATCTCACCGGCATCGAGATCATGAATCGCCTGACCGAGCAGGTCTGGCGGCGCCCGTCCATCCGCCCGCTCGAGGAGCACCGGGCGGTGGAGCTGCTCCGCGCGGAGGGCGGCCAGGTGGGCGGGGTGCTGCTGCTCGACGTCCGCCGCGGCACCTTCGTGGTGGTGCGCAGCCGCGCCATCCTGCTCGCGATGGGCGGCGGCCCGACCATGTACAAGGTGATCGCCTGCTCGGCCGACAAGTCCTCCGACGGCATCGCGCTCGGCCTGCACGCGGGCGTGCGCCTGCGCGACATGGAGATGGTGCAGTTCCACCCGACCGGGCTCATCGTGCCCAACTCGCTCATGACCGGCGCCCTGCTCGAGGAGGGGCTGCGCGGGGCGGGCGGCCGGCTCCTCAACGGCCGCGGCGAGCGGTTCATGCAGCGCTACGACGCCGCCCGGCTCGAGCGGTCCACCCGCGACCTGGTCGCGCGCGCCTGCTACACCGAGGTGCTGGAAGGCCGCGGCACCCCGAACGGCGGGGTGTGGATCGACGTGTCGCACCTGGGCGCCGAGGTGGTGGAGAAGAGCTTCCGCGGCATGGTGCGGCGCTGCCGCGACTTCGGCCGCGACCTCGCGCGCGAGCCGGTAGAGGTGGGGCCGACCGCGCACTTCATGATGGGCGGCATCGTGATCGACCGCGCGTGCCGCACCGACGTGGAAGGTCTCTTCGCGGCCGGCGAGGACACCGGGGGGGTGCACGGCGCCAACCGGCTGGGCGGTAACGGCGTCGCGGAGTCCACCGTGTTCGGCGGGATCGCGGGCGACGTGATGGCGGAGTGGGTGGTCGGGCGCCCGCTGCCGCAGATCTCGCAGGCGTACGTGGAGGCGGCGGTCGCCGCGTCCACCGCGCCGCTCGCGCGCAGCGAGGGGGCCGAGAGCCTCTACGTGCTGCAGGCGCGGCTGCGCCAGGTCATGTGGGAGCACGTGGGGCTGATCCGCGCCGGCGAGGGGCTCAAGCTCGCGCTGACCGAGATCGAGGACATCTCGGGCCGGCTCGACCGCGTGGCGGTGCGGGGCGGCGGGGCCTACAACCTCGCCTGGCAGGACTGGATCAACCTGCAGAACCAGGTCACCGCGGCCTGGCTGATCGCCCGCAGCGCGCTCGAGCGCACCGAGAGCCGCGGCTCGCACTATCGCCGCGACTTCCCGGGGACGGCGGGCGAGCCGGTGGCGGTGCTGGCCGGCTTCGCGGACGGCGCGGGGCCGAAGGTCTGGACCGAGCCGGTGCGCTACACGCGCCTCAAGCCGGACCCGGCGCGGCGGCCCACGACGGTGGACGTCGGCGACTGATGCCGAAGCGGCCCCGGCGGATCCTGCGGCGCCGGTGGGCCACCACCGAGGGCTGGCGCGGCACGCGGGCCGGGATGTGGGCCTGGCTCGTGCAGCGCGCCGCCGCCCTCGCCCTCCTCGCGGTGATCGTGCTCCACGTGCGGACGCCGTACTGGCGCGCCGTGCAGATGACGCTGCTGGCCCTCGTGCTGGTGCACGGCCTGCTCGGCGCGCGCGCCATCCTGCTCGACTTCGGCCTGCCGGTGCGCTGGCACCGCCTCCTGCTCGTGATCGCGGTGGCGCTGGCCGCGGTCATCTTCGCCGCGGTCTGGGGGTGGCGATGGTCCTGAAGGTCTTCCGCTGGGCGCCCGGCTTCCGCGAGCGGATCCAGCGCTTCTGGGTGCCCGCGAAGGACGGCATGACGGTGCTCGACGCGCTGGTGGACGCCCAGCGCCGCCTCGATCCGACGCTGGCCTTCCGCTACGCCTGCCGGGTTGGCATGTGCGGCTCGTGCGGCGTGGTCATCAACGGGCGCGAGCGCTGGGCCTGCCGCACCCTGCTCAAGAGCCTGAAGACCCGCATCGTGACGGTGCGGCCGCTCTACCACTTCCCGCTCATCCGCGACCTGGTGGTGGACCTGGCCCCGCTCGCCGAGCAGGCCACGCGCGTGGGCGCCACCTTCGTGCCGAAGGCGGAGCCGGCCGCCTTCGCCCGCGTCGGCGCGGACGCGCCGGAGCGTCAGCGCATCGACCCGGCGATCGAGTGCATCGGCTGCGGCATGTGCGTGTCGGCGTGCACGATGGTCGCCAACGACGAGCGCTTCCCCGGCCCGGCCGCGCTCAACCGGCTCTTCACGGTCGATGCGGACAGCCGCGACGCGGGCCGCGCCGACCGCGCGGCGGTGCTGGTCTCGGAAGACACGCTCATGCGCTGCCACACCCAGGCCAACTGCACCGAGGTGTGCCCGATGGAGATCTCGCCGACCGAGTCCATCCTGGCGCTGCGGCGCCGCGCGGTGCGCGGCCTCCTCGGCTGACCGCGGTCCCGTGAGCCCGGACCCGGCCGCGGGCTGCCTCTTCTGCCGGATCGCGCGCTCGGAAGCGCCGGGGGCCCTCGTGCTCGAGACTCGCGCGGTGGTGGCGTTCCTCGATCACCGCCCGCTCTTCCCGGGCCACGTCCTCGTGATCCCCCGCGAGCACGTGGAGACCATCATGGATCTGCCCGCCACGCTGACCGCGCCCTTCTGGGACGCGGTGCGCGGTCTCGCGCGAGCGGTGGAGGCGGCGCTCGGCGCCGACGGCTCCTTCGTGGCGGTCAACAACCGGGTGAGCCAGAGCGTGCCGCACCTCCACGCCCACGTGGTGCCGCGGCGGCGCGGGGACGGGCTGCGCGGCTTCTTCTGGCCGCGGGGCCGGTACGCAGGTCCCGCGGAGATGGAGGACGTGCGCCGGCGGATCGCGGCGGCCGCGGACGCGGCCCGGTCCGTCGGGTAGACTGCGGACATGGACGGCTGCTGCGAGATCCGCCCGGTGCAGGCCCGGCAACGGCGGGTGCTGCGCGTGGTCCTGTGGATCAACCTCGGCATGTTCCTGGCCGAGCTCGCGGCCGGGATCGTCGCCCACTCGACCGCGCTGCTGGCCGACTCGGTGGACATGCTGGGCGACGCCATCGTGTACGGCTTCAGCCTGTACGTGGTCGCGCGGGCGCCCCTCTGGCAGCACCGCGCGGCCCTGCTCAAGGGGTTCATCATGGCCGGCTTCGGCATCGGGATCGCGGCCGAGGTCGCCTCCAAGCTGGCCCGGGGCCTGACGCCGGAAGCGGGGATCATGTGGGCGGTCGCCCTCGCGGCCCTGGTCGCCAACGGCTCCGTGCTCGCGCTCCTCTGGCGCCATCGGGCGGACGACATCAACATGCGGTCGGCGTGGCTGTGCTCCCGGAACGACGTGATCGCCAACGGCGGGGTCCTGCTGGCCGCCCTCGGCGTGGCCTGGAGCGGCAGGGCGTGGCCGGACATCCTGGTGGGGCTGGCGATCGCCGCCCTCTTCGCCACCTCCGCGGCCGGCGTGATCCGGGAGGCGCTCGCGACCCAGCCGTCCGCCTGAGGCCCCGGCCCGGCGGGCGAACCCTCACTCGCCCGCGCGCAGGCGGGCCGAGCGTCCCGCGTGCGACAGGTTGCACGCGCTGTTGATCAGCGCGATGTGGGAGAGCGCCTGGGGAAAGTTGCCGAGCTGGCGGCGGGCGCGCGGATCGTACTGCTCGGCGAGCAGCCCCACGTCGTTGCGCAGCGCGAGCAGCCGGTCGAAAAGCCGGCGCGCCTCCTCCCGCCGCCCCTGCAGCACCAGGTTGTCCGCCAGCCAGAACGAGCAGGCGAGGAAGAGCCCTTCGCCCGGCGGGAGCCCGTCCACGCCGGACTCGGTCGGGTACGAGCAGCTCGCGCTCGATCGCGGCCACCGTGCCGCGCACCCGCGGATCCTCGGCGGGGAGGAAGCCCACGAGCGGGATCATCAGGAGGCTCGCGTCGAGCTCGCGGGCGCCGTAGGACTGCACGAACGCGTTGCGGCCCGGATCGAAGCCGCGCCGGCAGACGTCGGCGTGGATCGCGGCCCGCAGTGTGCGCCAGCGATCGGTCGGCGCCTTCCGATCGGCCATCTCGCCCAGCTTCACCATCCGGTCGGCGGCCACCCACGCCATCACCTTGGAGTGGGTGAAGTGTCGGCGTGGGCCCCGCACCTCCCAGATGCCTTCGTCCGGCTCCGCCCACACGGTCTCGAGGCGCTGCATGAGGGTGTTGATCACGCGCCGGTCGTCGCCGTCCGGCGCCAGCCCGGCCCGCGTGCCCGCGTAGGTCGCGTCGAGCATCTCGCCCCAGACGTCAAGCTGGAACTGCGCGTGGGCCGCGTTGCCCACGCGCACCGGCGCGGATCCTGCATAGCCGGGTAGCCACCGCAGCTCCAGCTCGGTCAGCCGCCGCTCGCCCCCGAGGCCGTACATGATCTGGAGCTGGGCCGGCGTGCCCGCGAGGGCGCGCAGCAGCCACTGCCGCCAGGCGCGCGCCTCGTCGAGATAGCCGCCCAGGATCAAGGCATAGAGGGCGAAGGTCGCGTCCCGCACCCAGCAGAGCCGGTAGTCCCAGTTGCGCACGCCGCCCAGCTGCTCGGGCAGCGAGGTGGTCGGCGCGGCGACGATGCCGCCGGTCGGCTCGTAGATCATGGCCTTGATCGTGATGAGGGAGCGCAGCACCGCCTCGCGATCGGGACCCTCGTACGTGCAGCGCCTGGCCCACTGCTTCCACCACGTCGCGGTCTCCTCGACCGCGGCGTCCGGATCGACCGGCGGAGGCGGCGGCAGGTGCGACGGGTACCAGGCCAGCGCGAGCGAGCGTCGCTCGCCGGCCGCGACGATGAAGTCGGCGACGGTGGTGAGCCCTTCGCCGTGGAGCGGCACGTCGGTGGTGAGCAGCAGGGCGTCCGGCCCCGCCACCGCCCGGATCCCCCGGGGGGTGCGGCGCACCCACGGCACCACCGAGCCGTAGTCCATGCGGATCACCAGCTCCGTGCGCATGGCCACCGTGCCCCGGAGGCCGACGACCTGCCGTACCACCACCGGGGGACCGACCCGCCAGGGCATGCAGTCCACGATCGTGACCGCGCCGGTGTCCGTCTCGACGCTGGTCTCGAGCACGAGCGTCTCGTCGCGGTAGCGCCGGCGCACCGAGCGGGCCGCGTCGCGCGGCGCGAGCGCCCAGCGCCCGTGCTCGGGCTCGCCCAGCAGGGCGGCAAAGCAGGCGGGGGAGTCGAAGCGGGGCACGCAGAGCCAATCCATGGAGCCGGCGCGCGAGACGAGCGCGGCGGTCTCGCCGTCGCCGATGAGCGCGTAGTCCTCGATGGGGTCGGACATGCGGGGATTGGGGGGTCTTCCCTTGACCTCTCCGAACCGTCATGTTAGCGTAACTACGGATTTTATCTAGTCGCCTCCTGCCTCTCACCAGGTTGGAGGCGATACGTCTGTGTGCGGTTCGCCGGACCGGTGAGGAGCCGGCGGAGCCGCCCGCTCAGCGAGAAGCCGTCGAGGAGGCCCACCATGTCGGTTGACCAGGTCAAGCGGCTGTACGAATCCATGCCCGCCAAGCTCGATCAGGCGCGCCGACGCTTCGGGCGCCCCCTCACCCTGGCCGAGAAGATCCTGGTCGCGCACGCCGATGACTTCGCCAAGCAGGAATGGAGCCGCGGCAAGGCCCAGCTCCGGCTGCGGGTGGACCGGGTGTCGCTCCAGGACGCCACCGGCCAGATGGCCCTGCTCCAGTTCATGCAGGCGGGCAAGAAGCAGGTCGCGGTGCCCAGCACGGTGCACTGCGACCACCTGATCCGCGCGGAGAGCGGCGCGGCCGAGGACATGGCGCGCGCGATCAACGAGAACCGCGAGGTCTACGACTTCCTGCACTCGACCTCGAAGAAGTACGGCATCGGGTTCTGGAAGCCGGGCGCGGGCATCATCCACCAGGTCGTGCTCGAGAACTACGCCTTCCCGGGCGGCCTCATGATCGGCGCGGACTCCCACACCCCCAACGCGGGCGGCCTCGGCATGGCCGCGATCGGGGTGGGCGGCGCCGACTGCGGGGAGGCCATGGCCGGGCTCGCGTGGGAGGTGCTCGATCCCAAGCTGATCGGCGTGCACCTCACCGGCAAGCTCTCCGGCTGGAGCTCGCCCAAGGACGTCATCACCTATCTCTGCGGCCTGCTGACCGTCAAGGGCGGGACCAACAAGATCATCGAGTACTTCGGGCCGGGGGCCGAGTCCATCAGCGCGACCGGCAAGGGCACCATCTGCAACATGGGCGCGGAGCTGGGCGCGACCACCTCGCTCTTCCACTTCGACGACCGCATGGCCGCGTACCTGCGCGCCACCGACCGGGCCGACATCGCGCGGCTGGCCGAGCAGCACCGCCAGCACCTGGTCGCCGACCCGGAGGTCGTCCGCGATCCGCGGAAATTCTACGACGAGGTGGTGGAGATCGACCTCTCCGAGCTCGAGCCCCACATCGTGGGCCCGCACTCGCCGGACCGGGCGCGGCCCATCTCCAAGCTCGCCGCCGAGGTGAGGAAGGAAGGCTGGCCCGCGGGCATCCGGCAGGCGCTGATCGGGTCCTGCACCAACTCCTCCTACGAGGACATGAAGCGGGCCGCCCACATCGCGATGCAGGCGCTCAAGGCCGGCGTCAAGGCCAAGACCCCGTTCCTGGTGACGCCGGGCTCGGAGCGCATCTACCAGACGATCAAGCGCGACGGCATCATGGACACCTTCCAGAAGATCGGGGGCACCGTGCTGGCCAACGCGTGCGGCCCCTGCATCGGGCAGTGGAAGCGCAGCGACGTGGGCAAGGAGGAGACCAACACCATCGTCTCCTCGTTCAACCGCAACTTCCCCGGCCGCAACGACGGCAGCGCCTCCACGCTCTCGTTCCTGACCAGCCCGGAGATCGTCACCGCGCTGGCCTTCGGGGGCACGCTCGAGTTCGACCCGGTGCACGGGACGATTCCCGGGCCCGACGGCAAGCCGTTCCGCTTCACCGCGCCGGAGGGCGAGGAGCTGCCCGCCCAGGGCTTCGCGGGCGGCGACGCGGGCTTCGAGGCCCCCGCCGCCGACGGCGACCGCGTGCAGGTGGCGATCTCGCCGACCAGCGAGCGGCTGCAGCTCCTGCAGCCGTTCCCGCGCTGGGACGGGCGCGACTTCGGGGAGCTGCCCATCCTGGTGAAGACCAAGGGCAAGACCACCACCGACCACATCTCGCCGGCGGGGGCGTGGCTGCGGTATCGGGGCCATCTCGACCGCATCAGCGACAACATGTTCCTGGGCGCGGTCAACGCCTTCACCGGGGAAGCGGGCAAGGGCGCCAACCCGATCACCGGCGAGGTCAAGACCTTCACCGCCAACGCGCGCGACCTGAAGGCCAAGGGGATCAGCTGGATCGTGATCGGCGACGAGAACTACGGCGAGGGGTCGAGCCGCGAGCACGCCGCGATGTCCCCCCGCTACCTCGGCTGCAAGGTGGTCATCGTCAAGAGCTTCGCGCGCATCCACGAGACGAACCTCAAGAAGCAG